>CAJJCU010000123.1 GCA_905182775.1 uncultured Flavobacteriales bacterium | reverse complement strand
ATTAATTGATTTGGCTGGAAAGACAATGATTCAGCGCGTTTATGAAGGTGTAGGTAAATCTGATTTGATTTCTAAAGTAATTGTTGCGACCGATGATCAAAGGATTTTTGATGAGGTAAACTCCTTTAAAGGACAGGTAATGATGACCTCAAAGAAGCATCTTAATGGAACAGGAAGGTGTGCAGAGGTCTGTCGCCAATTAGAAAACTACGACTTAATTATTAATGTCCAGGGGGATGAGCCACTGATTCAATCAGCTCAACTCGATACCTTGGTTCACGCATTTGATGATCCAACTGTGGAGATTGCGACTTTGGCGATGCCAAATATTTCTTCAGATGACATTGCCAATTCTAATAGAATAAAGGTTGTATTGGATTGCAATCATGACGCCTTATATTTTAGTAGGAGCCCAATTCCCAATACAGAAAAAACAAATGATAAGGTCATTTCTAGGAAGCACATTGGTATCTATGCCTTTCGAAGGTTCGCCTTATTAGAGACTCAGGACATGAAAGCCTGCGCTCCTGAAATTGCAGAATCCCTCGAGCAGCTAAGGTGGATGTATTACGGAAAGAAAATATGAGTGGTCGAGACGCATATTGAAACTCCGAATATTGACAGTCCGGAAGATGTAGAGAAAGTTCTTCGACTCCTGTAGTTTGAGTGATGAATGAATCAATTTTCTTTTTAACTTTGGTTTATGGTACAATTTGAACTTATCCTTTTTGATTTACTCGTTAGACACAATTGTGTTATTGTTCCTGAATTCGGTGGATTTGTATCCAAAAGAGTTTCTAGTAAAATTGATTTTGATAAAGGGCTTGTTATCCCTCCCTCTAAGCACCTTCTTTTCAACAAGCATTTAACTACCAATGATGGTCTCTTACTTTCTGATTATGCTGAGAAAAATGCCATTACCTATATTCAGGCAGAGGAAAACTTAGCCAAATTAGTGGAAGGGTTTCAAAAGACTTTGTCGGAAGGAAGAGAGGTTGTTTTTCCGAGAATAGGTTCCTTAAAAAGATCTTCGGAAGGCGTTTTCACATTCCGTCAAGACAAAGAATTTAATCTATTGGCGGATGCATTTGGATTGAAAGAGCTAGAGTTTGTAACGGTGAAAGTAGAGCGAAAGCTTGTTCCAAAGAAGCAACAGAATGTAGATGATGTCGCCGAAGTCACGATTGACATCAAATCAATTCGAAGAAGAAAAATATTAAAATATGCTGCAGCAGCATGTTTGCTTCCATTTATGTTCTACACATTTTGGATCCCTTTCAAATCTGATTTTTTCACTTCTGGCTTAATTTCCATTCGTGATTTTAATCCTTTTTACAAAAAGGAAGTTGGGATGTATGCACCGAGCACTGTAGTTTATAAAAAGCAGGAAACGGCTGAGTCTGTTCAAGAGATTAAGGCACCTGAAAAAACACTGTCAAATCCGACTGTCCGTATTGAAGCGTCTTTACCTGAAAAAATCATAGAGACTCCTAAAGAGATTCAAATAGTTGCGGCACCTGTAGTTAAAATAGCCTACAGCAAACAATTTATAGTTGGCTGTTTTTCCGTCAAGAAAAACGCCGATAACTTTCTTATAAAACTCCAAGAAGATGGATTTTCTCCATTACTGATCGATGGGGGTAAATTACAACGTGTATCGTTGGGCCTAACATACTCTAAAGAAGACTTTGCCGCACTTGTTGCACTTGCAAAGAAAAGAGGGTATACTGGTTGGACATTAAAACAATAATTTTATGAAATCAATTTTTACGATTGTCTTGTGCCTGAGCTGCACTTTCGGCATCTATGCGCAAGCAACAAAAAACTCGAAAGAGAGTAATTACCTCTTCAAAGAGGTAGTGCGTCATTCTGCTTCACCCGTTGAAAGCCAAGGTCAAACGGGCACTTGTTGGAGTTTTTCTGCATTGTCATTTTTGGAGTCTGAAGTCATGCGGATTAATAAAACCGATGAGCCGATCGTTCTTTCAGAGATGTTCATTGTCAGAAAGGCATATGAGGAAAAAGCGAAAAAATATGTCAGAATGGATGGTAAAACCAATTTTGGAGAAGGTGGAGCTTTTCATGATATCCCTTATGTAATTAAGAATTTTGGAATTGTGCCTAGGTCTGTCTACTCAGGGTTAAAGAAAAAGTCAGATACTTATAACCATTCTGATATGTTTAAGGATATGAACTCAATTGTCCAAGAGGCCAATACATCGGGAGTAGGTGTGAGAACTGAATGGGTTGAGGCTTACAATGCGATTTTGGACGAAGGATTGGGAGAACTGCCTGAGTCTTTTAAATATGATGGTGAAAGATATACAGCAGCGTCATTTTATAAGATGCTCGGAATTAACATGGAGGATTATGTTTCTTTGACATCATTTACCAACCACCAAATGCATTCAAAGTGTATGCTTCAAATACCTGACAACTGGTTGTGGGAGGAGAGCTATAATGTTACTATTGACGAATTGTTTCAAAGTACAATTGCAGCCCTTAAGAGCGGTTATACAGTTGCCTGGGGTGCAGATGTCTCTGAGGAAGGATTTAGCTTCCGTAATGGAATAGCTATTGTTCCAGATGATAATGCTCAAATTAAGATTGAAGGAGAGGATAATAAGAATTTTTCCGATGCAGGTGCGGATAAGTTTTCTGAAGCTTTTTTAAATCCAGTTAAAGAAGTATCTGTAACTCAAGAAATGCGTCAAAAGGGGTACGACGAAAAAGAAACTACTGATGACCATGGCATGCATATTATTGGGTACAGCGTAGATAATAAAGGTCGGGTTTTCTTCTTGGTTAAAAACTCTTGGGGCACATCTAATTATCCAGAAGGTTATCTATATGTTTCCGAGTCTTATTTTAAGTTGAAAACGATAAATATTTACCTTCATAAGGAGGCTGTATCGGACCAGCTAAGATCAAAAATCGGGCTTAAATAGTTCCTTTTTAAGTGTTTTTTGTTCATTTAAAAGCAGTACTTAGTTTCGTTTACACTTTCGTTGTATGGCTTTTAGGATGGTCAAATCACTTGATTAAATTTGCATATAATGAGCGAAAGAAAAAAAATTGGAATTAATGGGTTTGGTAGAATAGGAAGGTATTTCACAAGGTTAGCAGTCCTAGATCCTAATTTAGAAATTGGCTTGATCAATGATCTTGCAGACATCAAAACCCTAATGCACCTATTCAAATACGACAGCGTTCATGGTCGTTTTGAGTTGGATTTTGAAGTTTCTGGTAACCATGTTCTGTTTTCAAATGGTAAAAAGATTGCTTTTTCTCAGGAACCCAATCCGTCTAATATTCCTTGGGGCGGCTATAAAGTAAATACTGTTGTAGAATGCACAGGTTTGTTTTTGACCAGCCAAGGGGCATCAAAACATTTTGATGGTGGTGCTAAAAAAGTCATTCTTTCTGCTCCAGCTAAGGAGGATGGAATCAAAACGATTGTTTTGGGAGTGAACGATCATTTGCTTTCTGATAGTGACCGTATTGTCTCAAATGCTTCTTGCACGACCAATAATGTTGCTCCGATTGTAAAGGTGATTATGTCATTAGCTGAAATAGAGTTTTGTTATATATCGACCATTCACAGTTATACTTCTGGCCAAAATCTGCACGATGCTCCCCATAAGGATCTACGCAGAGCTAGAGCGGCTGCACATTCTATTATTCCGACAACTACAGGTGCTGCAAAAGCGATGCTCAAAATATTCCCAAGTCTTAAAGGTAAAATAGAGGGGGGTGCTGTTCGTGTCCCTGTTTCAGATGGGTCCATGACTGAAATCACCTTTATGCTGTCGTCATCTATTGAGATGAAGGCCATAAATGAGGCGATGGAAGAATTCTCTAAGAATGATTTAAAGGGGGTTTTAGGCCTGATTAATGACCCTATTGTTTCTGTTGACATCATTGGTTCGCCTTTAAGCGCAGCTTATGACTCTGGGCTATCAAATTCATTTGGTAAGATGTTGAGAATAGTGGCTTGGTATGACAATGAATCTGGTTATTCTAACCGATTACTTGAATTAGCTAAAAGAGTTTATTGATATCCATCTACGTATTTATACGTACTCCATTTATGTATATACGTATTTTAGAATAGGTATTGGCTTCTATTTTCATTCCTAGACTAAGTGATTCTTTGTCAGTAGACTAACTATGTATCATATTTGAATCATAACAAAAACACGACGCTATGAAACCACAAAAAGTTTTTACAATCTTATTCTCATTATCACTTCTATTCTTTTCTAACAATGTATTTGCTGATAATGAAGATGATCCTATTAAAAAAGAAGGGGTGAAAGTGATTACCTCAACCATTAATCAAGGAGACGCAACGATTAAATGGTTTGACCAAAACATAGATTTTATAGAAATAGTTTCAAATAATGGTCAGATGATGCCGCCAATTCCAGTTTTAGATGCAGATGCATTGTATTTACATGATTTGGCCGATGGTATTTATTTAATACACTTTAAATCGGAAGGTAAAACCCGTTATTCTAAACAAATTACAGTGCAAAGGTGATTGAGTATACGCACAATAAAGAAAGGGAGCTTCGGCTCCTTTTTTTATTTCTCAATAGCTGCTAGGCCAGGTAATGTTTTTCCTTCAAATAATTCAAGGAGTGCACCTCCTCCGGTACTTACATGACTAATTTGAGCCGCAACATTAAATTTCTTTGCAGCAGCAGCGCTATCACCGCCCCCAATTAGGCTATATGCACCATTCTTAGTTGCTTTCGCAACTGCGTTTGCAACTGATTTTGTTCCTACTTCAAAAGGGAGCATTTCAAAAACACCCATAGGCCCATTCCATAATATAGTTTTTGAAGCTGCAATTACCTGCGAAAATTGCTCTGAGGCTTTGGGTCCTATATCTAAACCCATCCAGCCTGAATCTATTTGATCACTTTCTGATGTTTTTATTGCGGCAGTGGCGCTGAAACTATCGGCAATAATTGAATCTTGAGGCAAGTGAATTTTCACTCCCATTTCGTCTGCTTTTGAGAGAATTTCCTTACAGGTTGTGATTCGGTCATTTTCGCATAGAGAATCCCCAATAGCACCACCCAGTGCTTTCTTGAAGGTGTACGCCATACCACCACCGATTATGATATGGTCCGCTTTACTCATTAAATTTTCAACAATTAATACTTTGTCTGACACCTTAGCGCCTCCTACAATCGCTGTGAATGGTCTGTTCGTTTCTTCCATTACTTTTTTAGCACTATTGATTTCTGCATCCATCAATAGGCCACACATTTTGTCATTAGGGAAGAATTGGGCGATTTGTGTCGTACTTGCATGTGCGCGATGCGCAGTGCCAAAAGCATCATTGACAAAACAATCTCCGAGACTCGCTAGTTTTCTAGCGAATGAAAGGTCTCCTTTTGTTTCCTCTGCGTAAAATCTAACATTCTCTAATAATAAGATTTCACCTGCAGATAGATTTGAGGCCATTTTTTGCGCTTGTGCCCCAATACAATCATCTGAGAAATAGACTTTAGCCTTCGTAATGTCCTGTAGATGTTTGGTCAGGTGTGAAAGGGAAAAAGCACCTTCAGGACCGTTTTTTGGTCTCCCGAGGTGGGATAAAAGAATAACGGAACCACCATCCTTAAGAATTTTATTGATGGTAGGTAATGCAGCTTGCATGCGCTTGTCATCTGTAATTTCAAAAGTACCTTTGGTTAAAGGAACATTAAAGTCTACTCTAACAATCGTTTTTTTTCCTTTGAAGCTATACGTACTGAATGGTGTCATTTTCTTTTCTTTTCTGCAAAATTAACAAGTAGAATTGAAACAAGAACGAATAATGATGGAATCTAAGTGCGAATTGAAATAATTTGGGCAGATTTGTATCAATTAAACGCTATGCTTATGAAAAACCTCACATTAATTTCCTTTTTATTCCTAATGACAACTGCTCCGAATGTTTATTCTCAAGAGTCAGAACCTCTAATTGTAGAGGACTTAGAATATACGGTGCGTGACATCTATAATTCTTCTCGAACCTTGCTTACAGATTTGATTCATACCAAACTTGAAGTTTCATTTGACTGGAATAAGTCCTATTTGATAGGTAAAGAAACACTGACGGCAAAGCCGCACTTTTATGACACGGACTCTCTAATTCTAGACGCAAAAGGAATGGAGATCTTAAAGGTTACTTTAAATGGAAAAGATTTGCAGTATGTTTATGAGGATGGCTTGAAGTTGAAGATTCAATTAGACCGTGTTTATACGAAGAGTGAACGTTATACTCTTTCTATTGAATACATTTCTAAGCCAGATGAAAGGTTAACAGGCGGAAGCGCAGCAATAACCTCAGACAAGGGTCTTTATTTTATTAATCCTAAGGGAGAGGAGAAGGATAAGATGCCTCAAATCTGGACACAAGGTGAAACAGAGTCAAATTCGGTTTGGTTTCCAACGATTGACGCTCCTAATAGTAAAACGACTCAAGAAATGTTCATCACGGTTAAAGATAAGTACGTGACCCTTTCCAATGGGAATTTAATCGATTCTAAAAAAGAGAAGGATGGGTTTAGGACAGATCATTGGCTGCAGAATTTGCCTCACGCGCCTTATTTGTTTATGATGGCGGTTGGAGAATACAGTATTGTTGGTGATTCCTACACCAAAAAAGATGGCAGCAAAATAGATGTTAATTATTATGTTGAGCCACAATACGAAAAAGACGCACGAGGTATTTTTGGCGAAACACCAAAAATGATTGCTTATTTCTCAGAGCTTTTGGGAGTTGAATACCCTTGGGATAAATACAATCAAATTGTTGTCCGTGATTATGTTTCTGGTGCAATGGAGAATACAGGCGCCGTTATTTTCGGTGATTATGTGTA
>CAJJCU010000122.1 GCA_905182775.1 uncultured Flavobacteriales bacterium | reverse complement strand
GGAAATAATTGGATGCTCACTCCCTCCCTATTTGCTAAAGGAACAAATAATGGATACCAATTGGATATCAATGCAGATGCAATCTACAAGAAATACATTTTTGGAGGATTAGGTTACAGATCATCTGTTGGACTCATTGCCCGCATAGGAATTCAAGTTCAGGAGCTTTTCTTTATTGGATATGCCTATGAAGCACCCATGAGTAACATGGCATCCTACAGCTCCGGATCACATGAGGTTTTTGTCGGTATTCGGTTCTGTCGTAAAAAGGAGGAAGTACAAGAGGAATTAAAAATGGTAGAGGCACCTTCAGAATCTATAGATTCAACCGAAGTTGATGAAGAAGCTACAACACAAATTGCGCCTGCAATGGATACCGTTTTCGTTACCAAAATTGATACTGTTTATATTACAGCGCCAGTGCAGGAAGTCATTACAGTCGAAGAAAAAAAGGCCTTTGTACCCATAGAAAAAGATATTCTTTTTGAATTTGACAAAGCTGTAGTTCAAAAAGAATCTTTTGGTGAATTAGAATCAATCGTAAACATATTGAACGCGAAAGATGACTTAAAAGTCTCTTTACGAGGCCACACAGATGCTTCAGGACCAGACGCCTACAACGAAACGCTATCGAAAAACAGGGTATCAGCCGTCGAAGACTTCCTAAAATCAAATGGGATTGATGCGGACCGAATACTCATTGAAGCTCTTGGTGAAAAATCCCCTATAGCGGACAACACATCGAAGAAAGGAAGAAAACTCAATCGCCGTGTTGAAGTGAGGTTTATTGAACAATAAAGCAGTATTCAATTAATAGTAGAAAAATCGGTTGATTTGAGGCAACTGTATTTGGACTTTTTATGTCTATAACTCGAATGAATGATTTACACTACGTAAACAATGGGCAATCCTCATATTTTAGAAGAAAAAAGTATATTTGTCCCTTTTAATAGCTGCGCAATAGAATGAAAAAAAACGCCAACTCATTACATAGACTCCTGACAATATGCTTCTTGTCATTTTTTTTATTTCCCGGTTTATCTCAACTTGAAATATCATTAGCACCAGGCAATACTGGCCAAACATTTAATACATGTAATGGCTTTATCATTGACTCTGGTGGGCAAGGTGGACCTGGATATTCAAATGGTGAAACCTCTGTAATTACACTTTGTCCAGATACACCTGGAGAAATCATATCGGTTGTATTCAATCTTTTTGACCTCGACCTCACAGATGACAACCCTGCGCCAAATGCGACTAATGTTGATGTGATGTCCGTTTATGATGGGACTTCAACTGGAGCCAATACACTAGGGACTTATAGCGGGGACCAGCTTCAAGGTGTCGTTATCGAAGCGACTCAATTAAATGCTACGGGATGTCTTACACTCTCATTCACATCAAATACAATAGGGACAGGAATGTTTACAGCAAGTGTAAGCTGCGAAACTCCTTGTAACAACCCCATAGCAGGTGGAGTTGTCATTGATGGCCTCACCCCTGATAGTATTGTTGTATGTATTGGTGAAGAGGTTAACTTCGAAGAGCAAGGTTCTTTTGCACAGCCTGGATTTAACCTTATGGATTACACCTGGGACTTTATGGATGGGACAAGCGCCAACGGACAGAATGTGTCTCATACTTACACCGCACCTGGACTGTACAAGGTTCAGTTATTTGTTACAGATGATAATGAATGCGGAAATCCAAATCTAATAGACCTTCAAGTTCTGGTTGCAACGATTCCTGACTTTTCTAGTTTTCCGATGGACACCTCTATTTGTCTTGGAGCATCTGTCTCGTTTTCTGCAACCCCAGAAGCCTACGAGGTCGAATGGTCTGGTTTTCCAGGAAGTGAGTCTGTCGATGATGGATGCCTTCCAGACACCTTACTTGGTGTTTCTCAGGACATAGAATTGCTTCAAACTGGATTTTCAGCTGGATCAGAGATTACAGATGTAAGTGACATACAAAGTATTTGCTTTGACTTGGAGCATTCATATATGGGAGACCTCGTAATTCTCATAGAATGCCCCAACGGTCAAAACGCAATCCTTCACCAGCAAGGAGGTGGTGGAACTCAAATCGGAATTCCAAACCAAGCAGACAACGTAGACTGTTCAGATGCCTCTACTCTTGGTGAGCCGTTTACCTATTGTTTTACAAATGAAGCCACAGAAACCTGGGTCGAATGGGTCGCCGCTAACGCATTTGGGGGAACGATTCCAGCGGGAGATTACGAACCCATTGAACCCTTAACAAATCTAATCGGTTGTCCAGCAAATGGTATTTGGACCCTAACTGTAATTGACAATTGGGCAGCTGATGATGGAACCCTCTTTAGCTTTGGTCTCAACCTAGATCCATCATTTTATCCGGAAGAACAATCTTTCGAACCTCAAATTGGAAACGATGCTGATTCGTCTTTTTGGACAACCCCTGCCGTTGGACAACTTGGACTATCTGCTGACGGAAATACTATTGATCTATCACCGACAGAAGCAGGGACTTTCAATTATCCTTATTTTGTAATTGACAATTTCGGTTGTGAAAATAGCACATCGGTAAACCTGACCGTCGAACCAAATCCCATCGTTTTTGCAGGAAATGACACCACACTATGTAACGGAAGTACGCTTCAATTACAAGGAGAAATAAGCGGGCCTGGCTCACAGACAGGCTGCGAATACGAGCTGATCTTGGAAGACACCTTTGGAGATGGCTGGAATGGAAATACAATAACTGTAACTTTTGATGGAGTGTCAACAGACTACACACTAGACTTTGGCGCAACCGAAACAACAGGGATTATCATCCCAAGCGGTGCGGAGGTCACTGTAACCTTCAATGCAAATGGGGCCTATATAACAGAATGTCAGTATTCAATTCTTGATGAAAACGGCTCAGTGGTTCTTACACAGGGGCCTGACCTTGCAGGGATTACCACAGACATTGTTGTACCGGACTGTGCCCCAGATTTTGTTATCGAATGGACCCCAGCAGGAACCTTAGACGATTCTGGAATACTAAATCCCGAAATGACCTTGAACGGCGCAACCTTACTCACACTATCTGTATATCCTGTTGGCTTTCCTTTGTGTGCTGCAACAGACGATGTTCAAGTAACACTATCTGCAAACCCGGATGCCGGAACAGACGGGGCTATTAGCTTTTGCTCAGCTGGAACTCCATCCGATCTTTTTCTTCAATTAGGTCCTACAGCTGATCCTACAGGGTCTTGGTTTGACCCAAGTGGCAATGCAACAATGATGCCTTTTAACCCGGCAACAATGCCCCTTGGCGACTACATGTATGTAGTTGATGCAAGTGGTTGTTTGGATACCTCTTTTGTTACAGTAAGCCTTATTGTTTCTGAAATAACATCAATAAACGCGTCAGGTGCATCTTGCAATGGCGTTAACGATGGTTCTATTACGCTAACCGGTGACAATATCGATTTGTATTCTGTAAATGGAGGTGCCTTTTTACCCGCGAATTCTCCTATAGAAATAAACGACATCGGAGCGGGAATCTATACTGTTGTGGTGAATTCTAATGATGGATGTACAGACACTGAAACCATTGAAGTAAGCCAACCAGAAATACTCGTTCTTAGTGCAACGGAAACTCCTGCCAGTTGCTTTGGCTTGTGTGATGGACAGGTTCAACTGAGCGCAACGGGAGGAACACCAACATATACATATAACTGGATGCAAGGCGTTATCGGAAATCAAACCGGAAACTCCACGACATTGTGCGCAGGTGCCTATACTGTGAGTGTTACAGACGACAATGCTTGTTCGGCCGAAACCAATTACATTATTGAGGAACCATCGGACGTACTTGTTTCTATCGATTTGGATACCAATTCGGGGTGTGCCCCCCACCAAGTAAACTTCACAAATACAACATCTTCAGATGCTGTAGCAACAACCGTCGTGGATTATGGCGACAATATTATTGAGTCTCTCAACGGACTTTCTGCATTCAACCACACCTATGAATCACCTGGCTTTTACGATGTGACAATTACAATTACAAGTACATCAGGTTGTTCCTACACAGAGGTATACAACGAACTCATTGAAGTTTATAACAACCCTGTTGCCGGTTTCTATGTGAACCCAAACAACATTTCAACCCTTGAGCCCAACACCAATTTATATAACTCAAGCTCAGACGATGCCGTTTCATTTTTATGGAGCATCTATGAGGGATCGCCTTCAAATTCTAGCAGCGAAAACGTTGAAAATGTAAGCTACCCGATCGGAGTGCCAGGAAACTACCCCGTGGGCTTATTGGTGGCAAACGAAGAGGGTTGTATGGATAGTATTCAAGGAACTGTTAGCATCGTAAATGATGTGGTTCTTTATGCACCAAATACATTTACTCCAGATGCTGACGAACACAACCAAACATGGGAGTTTTATATCTCAGGTATTGATCCATACGATTTTAAAGTTCAAATATTCAATCGATGGGGAGAACTTATTTGGGAAAGTAATGATATCAATGCCAAATGGGACGGTACCTATAACGGGAAAATTGTAGCTACCGGAACGTATGCATGGTCTATGAAGTGTGTAAACATTTTAGATAACGAGCACATTAATTATTATGGACATATCAATGTTTTAAAATAAGTAGTCAAATTCCTCTATGAAGCAAGTGTCAAGACTATAAACCATATTCAATTATACTATAGATAAAGGTCTTTTAAAAAGATTTCAAATTAACCTGATTGTAAGTATCCCGTTGGATATGAGTTATTGTTAGCTTTAGTAGACGTTAAAATTAATGAGAAAAACTTAAGCTTTTCCTTGATGAAAGTGGGACTTGAAATGCCTTTACAGGTTTCTTTAGCCCTAGCTTCATGATCTCTTTGTGGGTTTAATTCAAAATCTATCCTTACCTTAGCCTCACTAATGCTTGTATCTAGAGCAAAGCATGGCATATAAGTATTTCCCACCTCCAATTTCATGATCTTTTCAGCGAATTGAATTAGGAAGATTCAGATCAGTTTTAAGTAAAATACACGAAAAAACGTATCCGGGAAAACAAGCAAATTGAAAAATAATTTGCCTTAAATTATATACTACGAATTTAGCTCATGTTGCGCGCATTTATCAGACATCGCCCAAGAACAAACACTTGATCAAGGGGCCAATAATAAATAGTCAAAATCATTTGACTTAAAATAAAAAAAATGGATACAAATATAAATTTAGCTGTGCTTATTGATGGAGATAATATTCCATCCGCACAAGTGAAAGAAATGATGGAAGAGATTGCTAAATACGGCAAACCATCTATTAAAAGGATATACGGAGACTGGACGAAACCCCATTTGTCAAAATGGAAAAATTTATTGCTCGAAAATGCCATTACCCCCATTCAGCAATATGGATATACCACAGGTAAAAACGCAACAGATTCAGCCATGATTATAGATGCGATGGATATACTATACTCAGAAAAAGTAAATGGATTCTGCCTTGTCTCTAGTGATAGTGATTTTACAAGGCTCGCTACCCGCCTGAGAGAAGCCGGTATGCAAGTCATTGGAATAGGAGAAAAGAAAACCCCTAACCCATTTATTGTGGCTTGCGACAAGTTTATCTATATCGAAATTTTAAAATCTAAGACTAATCGGTCAGGAAATACGAAAGAGAAAAACCCAGAAAAAGAAAGCGTCGATACAATTACACGCAAAGAAATTCAGCTTATTAGTACGACAATTGCAGATGTTTCTGACGATGATGGATGGGCATTCCTTGGGGATGTAGGAGGGCTTTTGGTGAAAAAACAACCTAACTTTGACTCTCGTAATTTCGGGTTTGACAAGCTGACCCCTTTGATCAAATCGCTCGGGGAATTTGAAGTAGAACAAAGAGAAAATTCTAAGAGCAGACACAAATTGATTTATGTTAGGATTAAAGAGAAAAAGACGCAGCGCAAAAAATAAAGTTCTCTCTGTATTATAATTGGCTTACCAGAATTGATTCCTAAAGAAACATAGTGCACTCCCCAACCATATAGAGTATAGGTTCCTTTCCACTCCTTTGTTACGAAGGACTAACTAGTCCTTGTTCATGGAATGGATATCATTGTGTCTTTCTTCAATCTCATCTTTTACACGTTGGATACTCTTGGCTAAAATGGCAAGCTGAGGGCGTTTTTTTATGGCGAGCCATTTCCAGCTGTCTTGTTCATAATCAATGGCTCTAGCCACATGATAAAGATTATAAAACTTATAATCTAATAACCATTTCTGAGCATGGGGATTCCCCTCACAACCATCAATCATAGCCATCAAGTGAGCATAACCATTGTCCATCAACCAATCTCTAGATTCATCCTTGAGGCGAATTGCATAGGTCGTATGCACAAGCTCTTCGTATCCATTGTCAACCAACCAGACCTGAAGATCTTTATTTCCATCAACAGCTTTTGCCCAAGCCAAAATAACCATATTCGAATATTGAATAGGCCGCAAGGGCACCTTGCTTTCTGGGATCTTTTTCTCCGCTTTTGGCTTTGACTTTTTATTTCTTTTAAAAAAACCCGCCATTACCCAAAGAATATATATGAAACGACAATTGCTGCCACAATACCAACAAAATCAGCAAATAAACCTGCTGTTGCAGCATACCTCGTCTTCTTGATGCCTACTGAACCAAAGTATACCGCTAATACATAAAAAGTAGTCTCTGTGCTTCCCTGCATGGTTGCAGCTATGCGCTCTTGAAGAGAACCAATCCCGAAGTTTGTCATCACCTCAACATAGGCACCTCTCGCTCCGCTCCCACTTAAGGGTTTCATAAATGCAACAGGCAAGGCATCAACCCATTCTATAACCGTTAATCCTGCGGCTAAAACCAACCATCGTACACCTTCGAGAATACCTTCCAAAGCACCAGAAGCTCTAAATAGAGCAATGGCACAAAGCATGGCAATTAAGTAAGGAATAACGCCTATTGCAACATTGAAACCACCCTTTGCGCCCTCAATAAATGATTCATATACATTGACTTTTTTTCTGATTGCCATTAAAATAAAGGACAAAATAATTCCAAACATAATACCCCCACCGACAACGACGGATACAGCCTCACCCTGAGAAGGGTTTTTTATGACATAATAGAGCATGAGACCTATAAGTAGAGAAAGTATGCCTACATAAGAGAGAATGGTTGCGTTAAGAAGATTGATCCGCTGACGAATTGCTACAAAAATAAGCCCCGCAAGGGAAGCTATAAAGGTAGAAATCAATATGGGTAAAAATATTTCTGTAGGCGAATCAGCACCAGAACGCAGGGCAAATATAGATATTGGAATAATAGTTAAACCCGAGGTATTCAACACCAAAAACATGATTTGGGCATTCGAAGCCCGATCCTTTTCAGGGTTCAGTTCTTGAAGCTCTTTCATTGCCTTTAAACCTAGCGGTGTAGCTGCATTATCTAAGCCGAGCATATTTGCACTAAAATTCATCATCATAGACCCAATGGCCGGATGGTTCTTTGGTATTTCCGGAAACAACTTAGAAAACAATGGAGCTACCGCCCTGGTTAGTTTTGAAATCGCACCTCCATTTTCACCGATCCGCATGATGCCCAGCCATAAACACATGGCTCCGGTTAAATACAAAGAGAGTTCAAATCCTACCTTAGCAGAAGATGAAAGACTATCAATCATATCCTTCATAACGCCATAATCTCCCATTACAATGGTTTTAAAGAAACCAAGCGAAATAGCAATTACAAACATCCCAAAAAAGATTCTATTCAATACCATTCCTCTAATTTCGAATTATTTTGTGAATAGAAGCGTATCAAAATAAAAATCTATCAACGGGTTTCTTTTAATTAAGGAAGCAATGGAACAATAAACCACAATTTAAATTGTGGGCTTTTCATTACATTTGATTTATGAAAACCAGACTCAAGCTTACCCTCTATCTATTAATGTTTTGTAGCGGCACCTTATATTCTCAGCATTTCATGAGTAATTCGGACCTTCAGGACTTAAAAGAAGTAGAAGAATCTTTCGAAAGATCACATTCAGCTGATTTATTGAGAAATAAATTTGCCATCCATGAATACAAGGGCAAACCATGCCTCTCAATTGTGGCTAAGACACAAAATGGATTCACGAAACAACAAATTGAATCCTATGGTGGATCAGTGCATCAAACCATTAATGCGTTGGCCACCTTTAATATTCCGCTTGGACAAATACATCAAATCAAAAATTTAGAACATATCGAATTTGCTTCGATCTCAAGGAAATTAAAACCCTGCCTGGACAGAGCAGTAATTGATACCCACGCGGACTCCGTTCATTTAGGCCTCGGAAACTTACCCGAAGGATATGACGGTGAAAATGTACTCATTGGCGTAACTGATTGGGGTTTTGATTATAGCTCGCCTGTATTTTATGACTCTTTATTTCAACAGACTAGAATTTTAGCAGCTTGGGATCAGTATAAATTAAGTGGCCCGTCGCCACAAAGTTTTTCCTATGGAACCGAATTTAATACGCCAACTGATTTGATTCAGGCAGGTAGCGATACCTCAAATATTTATAGCTATTCTACGCATGGGACCCATGTTGCATCAATCGCTGGTGGCAGTGGAGCGGGAACAGCTTATGGCGGAATTGCGCCTGGTGTTCAATTTTTATTTGTTACTTTTTTGGTAGATGAAGGTGCAGTGCTTGATGCCTGGGAGTGGATGTATCAAAAATCGGTTGAAGAAGGAAAAAGGCTTGTTGTTAATATGAGTTGGGGTTTATACCACCTAGGCTCCTTAGATGGAAACTCTATTCTAAGTAGTGCGATTTCAGCCTATACAGATTTAGGTGTCGTCTTTGTAAACTCTGGTGGTAATAACGGTAATGTCAATTTCCACCTAAAACATTCTTTTAATCAAGATACCATCGCATCACGAATTGAATTCTACTCCTACTCCGCAAACCCCAATATGTGGGGACAAAGTATTCATAGCTGGGGCGAGGTTGGTACTTCATTTTCAAATGCCCTTCAAATCAAAAACTCAGGTGGACAGATTGTAGCACAAAGCCCATATTACTCTACAGCGACTACAAACGCCTATGTAGATACGTTTTTAACCATAGATTTAGACACGATATGGTACAACATATCAGCTGAAGACAGCCATCCCTTAAATGGTAGGTCTCAAATGCGTTTGCGTGTAAAATGCACACATGGATCTTATCGTGTAATGTTCAAATCAGCTGCCAGTTCAGGAACAGTGCACAATTGGAATGTTACTGAATTATCTAATGATGTTGGCAATTGGGGAATGCCCTTCTCAACCTTTGGAACAGGCTCTCTAAATGGGGATAAGGAAAATGGCATAAGTGAGCCATCATGTTCCGATGATGTGATCAGTGTCGCTGCCTACGCCTCAGGATGGACAACACCGACTGGGAATACTTCTGGGGGAGCCATGGCCTCGTTTTCAAGTCAAGGGCCAAGATATGATGGCGTTATGAAACCGGACATTGCAGCACCTGGAGTCTCCATTGGCGCTGCCATATCATCCTATACGGACGCCTCCTTCTCTTCCGTTGAGAGTATCGAATACAATACGAGGACCTATCATTTTGCAAAACTATCAGGGACATCGATGGCCTCTCCAATGGTCGCGGGAGTGGCAGCCTTACTACTAGACGCCAAACCGGAGCTGAGCGCAGCAGATGTTAAAGAAATCCTTCTTTTAACAGCAAGAGAGGACAATAAAACAGGCAACTTACCAGAGGAAGGAGATCCAAAATGGGGACACGGCAAGGTTGATGCTATGGCAGCTATAAGAGAAGCACTAGATCTAAACTTAGATGAAATAATAGCCACTTCATCGTTCAAAATATACCCCAACCCGGTAACAGACGTGCTCTTGATTAAAGAACTATCTGAAATTGACACACAAATATCCATCATCGATTTCACTGGAAGGGCTAGACGCGTGTCTATATCAAATGGCGTGGTTAATTGTCAATCTTTGCCTAGCGGTATGTATTCCATAAGCTTTGAGTATCAAAATATAAACCACCAGCTTACATTTGTAAAACAATAATATGGTTCTTCCTATTTCGAAAAATGAGCTCATCACCATTCAAAGAATGGCTCATGATATATGGCCTATCTGCTTTAAAGAAATGATAAGCCAAGAACAAATTGAGTACATGCTCAATTGGATGTACAGTATCAAGCAGCTTGAAGAAAACTTCGATAAAGGACATGACTTCATCATATTAAAGTCAGCAAATGAGCAGCTTGGATTTGCTTCTTTTGAAATGAGAGAAAATAAAAAGAGTATTAGGCTGCATAAGCTTTATGTTGATCCAAATAAACATCACAAAGGTTCGGGGAGAAAATTGCTTTCTAGCATTATAAAAAAAGGAAGAGCGCAAGAGTATAAGTCACTTGATTTATTTGTAAACCGAACGAATCCCGCTGTTTCTTTCTATGAAAAGCTTGGTTTCAAAATTGTTGAATCCCTTGATTTAGATATCGGGAATGGGTACTACATGAATGATTATAGAATGAAAATTGAAATTTAACTGTATTATGCATGCATAATACTTTTAGTTTTCATATATTTGAAGTAAATCAATCTATAAAAATCAACTATGAGTGCCAATCAACCCATAAAAGGTGGTGAATTCATCATCAGGAATACAGAACCAAAAGACATATTTACTCCCGAGGAGTTCAGCGAAGAACACAAAATGATTGCACAAATGTGTGATGATTTCATAGAACAAGAAATTCTACCCCATTTAGACAGAATCGACAGCCTAGAAGAAGGCTTAATGCCCTCTCTATTGAAAAAAGCGGGTGAACTGGGTCTGCTAGGCCTCTCTATCCCTGAAGAATTTGGAGGAATGGGTGTCGATTTTAAAACCACCTTACTTGCTACAGAACATTTAGGTTTAGGATTTTCTTTTTCTGTCGCCTATGGCGCACATACCGGAATTGGAACCTTACCACTACTCTATTATGGAAACGATGCACAAAAACAAAAATATGTTTCCAAATTAACCTCAGGAGAATGGACAGCTGCTTATTGCCTAACTGAGCCAAGCTCAGGTTCAGATGCCAATTCTGGAAAAACCAAGGCGGATTTATCTGAAGATGGAACACATTATACCATTAACGGTCAAAAAATGTGGATTACAAATGGAGGCTTTGCAAATCTATTTACCGTTTTTGCAAAAATTGAAGACGATAAAAATCTAACTGCATTTTTAATTGAAGCCGACAGTGAAGGCATCACGTTGAATCCTGAAGAGAAAAAAATGGGAATTAAAGGATCGTCAACAAGACAAGTTTTCTTTAATAATGTTAAGGTTCCCGTTGAAAACATGTTATCCGAAAGGGAAGATGGATTTAAAATTGCACTAAACATTCTAAATATTGGAAGAATCAAGCTGGGAGCTGCAGTTATGGGTGGTGCCAAAGGTGGAATTGATGAGTCTGTTAAGTATGCCATTGAAAGAGAACAATTTGGTAGGTCTATCTCCAAATATGGAGCAATTCGATTTAAACTAGCAGAACAAGTCATTCAAACGTACGTCGTTGAATCAGCGACCTACCGCGCAGGTCAAAACATAGACGATGCCATCAAAGGATTAATGGAATCCGGTATGGATAAATCAAAAGCTACACTTAAAGGAATTGAGCTATTTGCGCCCGAATGTGCCGTGATTAAAGTTGCTGGATCTGAATGCTTGGACTACGTCGTTGATGAAGCAGTTCAAATATTTGGAGGAATGGGTTACTCAGCAGAATCAACAGTCGAAAGAGCCTATAGAGATTCTAGAATCAATAGAATATTTGAAGGAACCAATGAAATCAACAGAATGCTAACGGTTGATATGGTACTCAGAAGAGCAATGAAAGGCGAATTAGACCTTATGGGTCCTGCTATGAAAGTCGCCGGAGAGCTGATGAGTATCCCCGAAATTA
>CAJJCU010000121.1 GCA_905182775.1 uncultured Flavobacteriales bacterium | reverse complement strand
CTATAAGTAATGTCAAGGCCCTCTTTTCGTGATACTTTCGGTTCCCACTTTAACAATTTCTTTGCGATTGTTATATCAGGTCTTCGCTGCTTGGGATCGTCAACTGGCAAATCTTTATAAATCACTTTCTGATCTGTTCCGGTTAATTTAATAATCTCCTCCGCGAATTCTGAAATTGAAATTTCAGAGGGATTCCCAATATTGACCGGGTTAGGATAATCGCTATGAAGTAACCTATAAACCCCCTCTACCAAATCGTCTACATAACAAAATGATCTTGTTTGCGAGCCATTACCAAAAATGGTAAGATCCTCTCCCCTCAGGGCTTGACCGATAAATGCAGGAAGCACTCGACCATCATTCAATCTCATCCTAGGACCGTAGGTATTAAAAATACGCGCGATTCGCGTCTCTAATCCATGGAAATTATGGTAAGCCATTGTCATCGCTTCTTGAAAACGTTTTGCTTCATCATAAACACCTCTAGGCCCTACGGGGTCTACATTTCCGCAATATGATTCTGGCTGAGGATGAACACTAGGGTCGCCATAAACCTCCGAAGTTGACGCGATCAGAACCCTTGCATTCTTGACTCGTGCAAGGCCTAAACAATTATGAATACCCAACGAGCCAACTTTCAAGGTTTGAATAGGTATTTTTAGGTAATCAATCGGACTCGCTGGTGAAGCGAAATGCAAAATATAGTCTAGTTCTCCAGAAATGTGAATATGCTTAGAAACATCCTGATGCTGAAATTCGAAATTCGAAAGTTTCATCAAGTGCTCTAGATTAGACATTCTTCCAGTAATAAGGTTATCCATGCCAATAACATGGTATCCCTCATGAATGAAGCGATCACATAAATGAGACCCTAAAAAACCTGCAGCACCTGTAATTAGAACTCTTTTCATTCTATTCAATCGTTTTTCTTCCAATACTCGAATAATAAAAACCTTTGGTGTTCATTTCATCCATATCAAACAAATTACGTCCATCAAAAATCACCGCGTCTTTCATGAGCATTTTGATTTTATCAAAACTAGGATTTCTAAAAAGCCCCCATTCTGTACATATTACTAATGCATCAGCTTCTTCCAAAAGATCATACTCATTCTCAGAAAATGAAATACTTGTTCCAACCTCCAATCTTTTCACATTAGCCATTGCTTCGGGGTCGAAGGCAAATATGTCTGCACCTTCGCCAAGTAATTCTTCAATCATATATAATGCCGGAGCCTCTCTGATATCGTCAGTATCAGGTTTGAAAGACAGTCCCCATATGGCTATTTTCTTTCCTTTTAAATCTCCCTTAAAATAATTCTTAATCTTTGGGAACAGTATCGTTTTTTGATTTTGATTCACTTTGGTCACTGCCTTCAGTATTTCAAAGTCAAAGCTATTTTCCGTACCTGATTTAACCAATGCCTGAACATCTTTTGGAAAACAGGAACCACCATAGCCAATCCCTGGAAATAAGAACCGTTTTCCAATTCGAGAATCAGAACCAATCCCAACCCTTACCTGATCAACATCTGCTCCTACCAATTCACAAAAATTTGCCACTTCATTCATGAAAGTAATTTTTGTAGCTAAAAATGAATTCGCTGCGTACTTCGTTAACTCGGCAGATTTTTCATCCATAAAATAGATTGGGTTGCCTTGACGAACAAATGGCTTGTACAAACTTCTCATCGCATTAATAGCACGCTCATCAGTTGTTCCAATTACCACCCGGTCTGGTTTCATGAAATCTGAAACGGCAAAACCTTCTCTTAAGAATTCAGGATTTGAAACCACGGAAAATTCGACATTGGCATTTTCAGCTATGGCATGGTGAACTTTTTCGGCAGTCCCAACAGGAACGGTGCTTTTATCGACAATTACCTTGTACTCTTTCATTAAGCCTCCCAACTGGTCAGCAACATTTAATATATAAGAAAGATCTGCAGAACCATCCTCGCCAGGAGGAGTTGGAAGAGCTAAAAAGATAATCTCACCATGGGCAACGCCATCCTCTAAAGAAGTTGTGAATTTTAATCGCCCTGCATTTATGTTGCGTTCAAAATAAGTTTCTAAATTAGGCTCATAAATAGGTACTTCACCGTTTTGCATCATGCTTACTTTTTCAGCATCAATATCGACACAAAGTACATCATTACCAGTTTCGGCAAAACAGGTACCTGTGACCAAGCCAACATATCCACTTCCAACTACTGTAATCTTTTTCATTTACTATTATTGACAAAGTTTAAAACTTCTTGTGTTATATAACTTAATTGCTCTTGCTCCAACTCAGTATGCATGGGTAAGGAGAGTACCTGCTCAGTCAATTGGTCTGTCTTAGGTAGTTCGCAAACCAAATTAAAATGAGTAAACATCTTTTGTTTGTGTGCAGGTATAGGATAATAAATCATGGATGGAACATCTTTTCCCTTCAAAAAGTCATGCAAATCATCCCGATTCACACCCTTTAGTTTTATTGTATACTGATGAAATACATGAGAAGAAGACTCGGACTGAAAAGGAATCTCAATATTCTCATTTTCTTTAAATGCCGCGTCATAAAAGGATGCTGCTTTTTGACGGGAGGCAATATAGCCATCTAATTCCCTAAGCTTGATCCTTAAGACACCTGCTTGTAAATTGTCTAATCTCGAATTGCACCCTACGACATCATGATGGTATTTCTTGCTTTGACCGTGGTTTGCTATCATTCTAATCTTGATAGCTAGGTCATCGTTATTGGTACAAATGGCACCGCCATCACCAAAGCAACCTAGATTTTTAGATGGGAAAAAAGAGGTACAGCCAATATCTCCAATCGCACCCGTTTTTAGACGACGACCAGAGCTGAAATTATATTCGGCGCCAATGCCTTGCGCATTATCTTCGATAATAAATAAATTATTTGCTTTAGCCATTTTAATAAGGGGCTCCATATCAGCAGACTGACCATATAGATGAACAGGGACAATTGCTTTTGTTTTCGAAGTAATTGCCCGCTTTACAGCTTCGGGATCAATACAAAATGTATTGGGATCAACCTCTACAAAAACAGGTGTCAAACCTAACAAAGCGATAACTTCTGTCGTTGCGATATAGGTAAAAGAAGGTGTGATGACCTCATCTCCAGGCTTTAAACCTAAAGCCATCAATGAAATCTGTAAGGCATCTGTACCATTAGCACAGGGTATAACATGCTTTACACCTAAGTAATCTTGTAACTCGTTTTGGAAAGCAGCAACCTCGGGACCGTTGATAAACTGAGCTTTCGACATGATCTCCTCAAAAAGAGGTAACACAGTAGATTTGATTTTTTCATATTGAGAAACCAAATCAACCATTTGAATTTTTTTCATCCTTGCAATTAACAGTGACAAATATAAGCAATTCACAATGAAACCCACGGGAGATCCATAGCAATATTAACGAACATTGTAAAAGTGCAGAATACCGTATCACTCTTTTCATTTACAAAAAAATACAATGTACTTTTACACCCTATGAAATATATTCTGTCTTGTTGCTTGACTCTCTCTTTAATGGGCGGAATTCATGCTCAAAAAAAGAAATCAGATTCTGCAGTCGCAAGAGCTTGGATCGGTTTTGAGTATGGCGCAAACACGACAATGGGTGATTTGTCTGATCGTTATGGATTCTTGAACCACCTAAGTCTCATGACGGGTTTTAAAACAAAAAAAAACTATTTTTTTGGCTTAAATTCCACCTTCCTTTTCGGGAGTGATATTAGACTCTCCGGTATATTTGATCATTTAACAGATTCTTACGGGAATATCACAGATGTAAATGGAGACATTGCAGCTATTGTCGTCTACCCAAGGGGGTTTAGTTCAAATGTGACTATTGGAAAAATACTCCCCTTATTTAGCGTAAACAGGAATTCTGGTGTTTTCATCCACGCGGGAGTGGGCTTCCTATTGCATAAAATGA
>CAJJCU010000120.1 GCA_905182775.1 uncultured Flavobacteriales bacterium | reverse complement strand
ATGGCTAAATCAACTTATGAGCAATTAATTTTGATTTTTCCCGAAAAAAAGAGTTTCTTTGCAGACCAAATTCAGGAATTAAATAATAAAACTACATAATGGATATCATTCTTTCAGTCATCGTTCTTTTGTCAAGTATCTTATTGATACTCGTTGTATATGTTCAGAACCCTAAAGGTGGAGGCTTAAGTTCTGATTTCGGATCACCTGGGCAGTTAGGTGGTGTTAAGAAAACCAATGAATTCATCGACCGATTGACATGGTCTCTCGCTGGTATTATCGTTGTGATGAGTATTGTTATCACGGTACGTCAGCCTAAACCAAAAAAAGCAGAAGCTCAAAAAGCGAATACTGAACAGCCTGCATCTGAGGATCCGGCGAAGTCTGAATAAAAACTTCTTTGTGTCAGGTTGGCACATACTCTGACACTTTTATCTCAATCTAAAATCAAAAGGCGAAATATTGTCTTGATTTCTCCTTTGGCATAAAATTGGTCTATCAAAATCTAAAATCTAAATAATACAAAATGGCGATAAAATTTAAACCTTTGGCAGATCGTGTGCTTATTGAGTCAGCACCTGTCGAGCAAAAGACTACGAGTGGAATAATCATTCCAGATACAGCAAAAGAAAAGCCTTTAAAAGGTACTGTGATTGCAGTTGGTCCGGGTAAGAGTGATGAAAAGATGACTGTTAAAGTTGGGGATTCAGTTTTATACGGTCAATATTCGGGTACAGAGATTAAAATTGAGAATGCAGACTATCTGATTATGAAAGAGTCAGATATTTATGGGATTTATTAATAATTAAGAAATTAAAAAATGGCAAAAGATATATATTTTGATGTAGAAGCTAGAGAAAAGCTTAAAAAGGGCGTTGACGCTTTAGCTAATGCGGTAAAAGTGACCCTCGGTCCTAAGGGAAGAAATGTCGTTATTGGAAAGAAATTTGGTGCGCCTCAAATCACAAAAGATGGTGTAACGGTTGCTAAGGAAATCGATTTAGAGGATGAGGTAGAGAATATGGGTGCTCAAATGGTCAAAGAGGTCGCTTCAAAAACAGCGGACATTGCTGGGGACGGAACGACAACAGCAACTGTTCTTGCACAGGCAATTATTAGCGCTGGATTAAAAAATGTCGCTGCTGGAGCCAATCCAATGGATCTTAAAAGAGGTATTGACAAAGCTGTAGCAGAAGTTGTTCGTAATCTTCGAAAGATTTCAAAAGAAATTGGAAGCGATAATTCTAAAATTGAACAAATCGCAACTATTTCTGCAAACAATGACGAAAAAATAGGTGCTTTAATTGCAAAAGCAATGAAAGATGTTGGAAAGGATGGTGTTATAACTGTCGAAGAAGCAAAAGGGATTGAAACTGAAGTTGTGACCGTAGAAGGTATGCAGTTTGACCGTGGATATTTATCCCCATATTTTGTGACCAATACGGAGAAGATGATTACAGAAATGGAAAATCCGATGATTCTGATTTGCGAGAAGAAAATTTCTTCAATGAAGGAGTTGCTTCCCATTTTAGAACCTGTTGCACAATCTAGTAAGGGATTAATCATTATTGCGGAGGATGTTGATGGTGAAGCATTGGGTACTTTGGTTGTGAATCGAATTCGTGGATCACTGAAAGTTGCTGCAGTAAAAGCACCTGGTTTTGGTGACCGAAGAAAGGCAATGCTTGAAGATATCGCAATTCTTACCGGAGGTCAAGTTATTTCCGAAGAGCGAGGTATGACCTTAGAAGGTACAACAATTGACATGTTAGGTACTGCCGAGAAGATCGAGATCGACAAAGACAATACGACGATTGTTAATGGTAAAGGGAAGAAAGCTGATATTAAAGCGCGTGTTGGGCAAATAAAGGCACAAATAGATGCTACAACTTCTGATTACGATAAAGAAAAATTACAAGAGCGTCTTGCAAAGCTCTCCGGTGGTGTAGCCGTTCTGTATGTTGGTGCACCAACGGAGGTTGAGATGAAAGAAAAGAAAGACCGTGTTGATGATGCATTGGCCGCTACAAGAGCTGCCGTTGAAGAAGGCGTTGTTGCTGGGGGTGGTGTTGCTTTGTTAAGATCTATAGAAACACTTGATAAAATTAAGGGGATCAATGAAGACGAAATGACAGGGATAGCGATCGTAAAACGTGCTGCAGAAGAGCCTTTGAGACAAATTATTGCGAACTCTGGTCAGGAAGGAGCTGTAATTGTTCAGGAGGTTAAAGCTGGTAAAGATGACTTCGGTTACAATGCACGTACTGAGAAATTTGAGAATCTAGTTAAAGCTGGTGTTGTTGACCCAACTAAGGTAACTCGAATTGCAGTTGAAAATGCCGCCTCTATAGCAGCAATGCTGTTAACTACTGAATGTGTAATCGCTGATCAGCCTGAGGAAACTCCGGCAGCCGGAATGCCTCCAATGGGTGGAGGTATGCCAGGAATGATGTAGAGATCACCCTTGTTTTCAATGATTTAGAAAACCCAAAAGTTTAATAATTTAAAGCCATCTTAGGATGGCTTTTTATTTTTGATTAGTTTGGCCTAAACTTTGGTTCCTAATATCTAATGCGACATTTTTTTCTTTTAGTTCTGTTGTTTTTTTCTTTAAGCTCATGTATAGAGATTTTAGATGATATTTCTTTTAATGCAGATGGGAGCGGAGATTTTAAGTATACAATTAACCTAAGCTCTAGCAAATTGAAAATCAATTCTATCTTGGCTTTAGATAGCTTAGATGGAAAAAAAGTACCCTCTATATCTGAGATTAAATCAAAAATAGGCGATCTTATTGGGGTTCTGAATTGTCAAGAGGGTATCACGGATGTTGTTGTCGCAGAAGATTATGACAATTTTATTTTTAAAATAGCCCTTCATTTTGACAACATTGAGTTTTTTCTATTAGCCATGCGTGCGACCATTGAAAGCACTGGTAATGTTGGTGTTAATGATCAATTCTCTTATGATTGGATTTCTTGGGACGGAGAGGTATTGGTTAGAGAGGTGCCCGATTTGAATACCTTTAATTTCCGAATGGTTCAAAATGAGGATCAGCAGCTTATGAAAAGTGGGGTGTATACTTCGATTAGTAGGTTTAATTTCCCTGTTGAAAAAATGAGTAATCCCACAGCTGTTTTATCAAAAAATAAAAGAGCTGTTATGCTTCGTAATTCACTCTTTGATGTTTTTGGTAACCCAGCTATTATGGAGAATAGAATCTCTGTTTCACCCACTGAGAACTAGAGATTTATTCGTAATTTCGCCGCTACAACCCTTATCTTATGTTGAATTTTAAAAAAAGTATTTTATTTGTTTTCCTATTAGTAGGAACCTCTCTTTTCGCTCAGAAGAGTGAGGATTTGATTCCTACGAATGCCTCCACGGTTTTTAGTATCAATAATATCAATCTTCTTCAGAAAATATCTATTGATGAATTGGTTCAGTATGACTTTATGGAAGAGCTGCATCAAGAACTATTCGATGGCTCAACTGCAGGTAAAACGCTTAAAGATGCAGGCTTAGATTTTGACCAACGCTTGAATATATTTTACGGAAAAGATAAAGTATATGAAGTAACAGGCTTTTCCTTTGGAATAAAAAACAAGGAAGATCTCTTTGAGGTTTTTGACGATTTTGAATTTGTTGAAAATCTTTCTAATGGAGCAGAGCGGTATAATTCTTTATTTAATTCTCTTATTATTCAAGGTAATTCAGGTGTATTGTTGCGCGTACAACCGACGGATGATTATCTTATTAGAATTACGGATTCCCTTAATTATTATGAATGGGATGTGTCTGCAGATGAGGATGTTTGGATAGACGATCACCAATCGTGGGCAGAAGAAGCATATGCAGAGGAGGCAGTGCTTATGGAAGAAACAGTTGAAGAAGCATATGCTGAGGAAACGATGGGAGAATTAAATGACTACTTGGAACATGAGAACGAATCAACTTCAGATCGTAAAACCTATTGGGAAATAAGAGATAGTATAGAGGTAAGTATGCAAGTGAAAGGGATGTATCAGATTATTGATGAACTCATCTTAAATAAGATTGGTTTAAGGTCTGTCGATCAAAGATTTGAAAGTCAGATTAAAAAAGAATCTGAAGGCATTTTTTTTATTGATAATTCAAGGAATTTTTCAAACCAAGGAGGATTGTGGTACTTTCAGACGATGTATCCCATCGTAAATGAAGACCTGAAAGATCTTTATTCAGAAAATTATATGACAGGTGATCTCTTCCTCGATTCGAATCAGGTGCATTTTGATGTTCAAGCAAATTATGGTGACAAGTTGGGGTCAATTTATTTGGATATGAATAACAACCCACTCAACAAGGATTTTATTAAATATATCCCTAAAGATGCACCAGCATACTTTATTTATAATGTTGATTTGAGAAAGGCGTACGAAAAAGCCTACGAGATTTTGTTGCCTATCTTAAAAGATAAAAAGGATAATAAAATGGTGATGAATCTTTTAGCGATTCAGCTTCTCGATAAATTAGTTGATAAAAAGGCTTTTTTTGGTGCTTATAAAGGAGGGCTATTTGCCACTTTTAATGGAATTAAGGAAATCACAACCAAGCGCATAGCTTATGAATACAATGAGGATAATTTTGAGTATTCAGAAATTGAAACTTTTGCTCAGGAAGAAATACCGGTATTCACGATTGGCTTTGCCTCTGATCGTACAGATCTGTGTGAAATGGTCCTTTCGGATTTGTCTAGATTAACTTCCAGAATAGAGAAGAAAGAGGGGTATTGGATCCTGAAAGATGCGATCTTAGAAACAGCACCTTTGTATGTTATCTGTAATCCAAAAGTGCTTTTATTATCGAATGACTTGAGCTTAGTGGTTGAGCACTTGGACGGATATGGTAAAAAAGCCATTTCTAAAAAAGAAGTGAAGCAGATTAAAAAGTCTGGTGTATTGTATGCCAATTTAGATCTAAACCAATCTTTAAATGAATTCCCGAGTGCCTTTCTAGATGAACGTCAAAAAAACGTTTTAAATAATCTCAAGAAAAAGTCGGGTAGAATCGTATTAAAATCAGAAAGCTCTGAACTGAACAAGACGGATTACTCTTTGCGTTATAATTTTGAAAGTACGTCGAGCAAGGCTTCTCAATTTCTTGACATGATCAATGCGCTTTTTATTCTATCAAAATAATATACGGTGTACAAGAAGTTAGCCTTTATTGTATTACTCGGATTTTTACTTGGTATTTTACTCTATCTAAAGCCTTTTGAGCCTCCCAAAACACCAATTTCGATTATAGAAACGTTTCTCCCAGATGCCGATATCGTAGGAGAGGTATCTCTTTTGGAATTATTGACGGAATCAACAGACCTGATGCTATTTAATCAAATATCACAAAGGCAGTTTTTAACTTCTGAATTTGTACTGTCTTTGGCAAAGAACTATGGTCTTGACGTTCAAAGTTCTGTTTATGTTTTCGCCAATGAAAGAGGGGATTTAGGAGGATTAATACCTCTGTTTACTTCTCAGAAATTAAAAAGTGCACTTGATCGAATCTCCTTGGAGAAGCAAGTTAGCGATACGCTTATCGGTCAGGATCGAATTTATCATTTAAGTGATTATAAACTCCACCTTTTTCATCGAGATAATTTTTTATTTATCTATTATGGAGACTTTTTTAATGAAATTTATCATGACTTTGTAGCAACAAAGAACAGGTCTATAGGCCCCATGTGGAAAGGGTTGTTTGCCAATGATATTTATAGAAATGAAAATTTTGTTCTTTATTCTGAGTGTAATTCTTTGAAAAAAATTGGGATTGACCATGCTTTTTTAGCTCATGATAGCGATTCGTCTGGCTTTCATTTAAAGAGCTACCTCACCATAAATGATTCCATCCCCTTTTTTGTAAATGACTCAGGGCAAGCTATAAAGTTTTCCGACCGTTCTAAAAGGACGATTGATTTGCATCTGAATTCAAAAGATTTCTCAACGAAAACCAAAGATATATTTGTTCAAAAGCTCTCTACTTTAACTTCTAAAATTAGCTTTCCTGTCTCAGATTTTTTTGAAATATGGGATGGAGATTTTTGCTTTGAGGAGGGAGGGTATTATTTGGTTAAGGAGAAGTATATTGAAACTGAACTTGACGATAATTTTGAACCTACCCAAATCGAGAAAACCCGTTATAAAAATGTTCCGAGATACTCTTTGATGTTTACCGTCAAAAGTCCAGCAGAAGGTTTTATTCAAAAGCTTTTAGCTAAAGGTATTTTGACTGAGGAAGAGGGGCAATATAGATTTTTATTTTCTCCTCAATTGAAATTGAAAATAGAAGAAGACAGGGTGGTGTTCTATTCCACAAAAAATGCTCCTAGAGCCTATGTTTCATACAACAACAGTATTCAATGGTCATTTAATGACACAGAATTAAGTTTTCAGGTCGATAGCCTTAAAAGTAAGAAGGTCTATGGATCATTGGAGATTCCTATGAAAAAAATCCTTGAGTCTATTGAGTTTTTGTGATCTTTTGGCTTTCTAGACGTCTCAGAGTTTTGTGAATGTGAGAGGGACTACAGTTAAATTGTTCAGACAGCTGTTTTAAACTTTTGTCTTTTCTTAGATTCAGTATTTGCTTTTTTTGATCGTCGCTTAATGGGTCTGGTCTGCCTAAAGATGAGTTTCCACCATTAGGACCGTATTTTAGCCTTCGTTTCTCCCAAAGCTTACTGTTGTCCCTTTTCCCTGACTCAAAGCCTATTTTTATTGATTCACTAAAGGTGCACCATCTTAAGTTTTCCGCAGTGTTGTTTTCGAGATCTCCATTGATATGGGTCACTACTTTTTTCTTTCGAGGTTTGTCATTCTCTAAAAATACGCTTGCAACAACTTTGTGTGGATAAACGGTTTTTCTGTTTCCTTTGTCATTTATTAGATCCGTCATTAAAAATCCGTTACTAGGATGACGTCTGAGTTGTTTTTTTTTAGATTCGAATTTCATTTTACGGCCGTTTTTAAACAGCTTGACACGTGTCAATGATTTTATATTTCCTTGATTAGAAACTTCATAATCCTGAAAGCCGGGAATGGGTAACCAACGTTGCATAAATTAGCAACAAACGAATATCAAAATGGTTCAATAAGAATTGGAAAATTCATAAGTGTCTGCTTTTTCCAGGAGGATATTTAAAATACTATGAAGCTCATCCAGTTCATTGGAGGTTACTAGATTTGTTTTAATATCCTTGAAATTCATGACTCCTCTGAAATAGTTTGAGTAATGTCTTTTCATTTCTGCAATTCCTACTTTTTCGCCCTTCCAGGCAATACTGGTATCTAAATGTTCTATTACCGCTTCTACTTTTTCTAAGAAATTTGGAGGCGCATGATGGGTTCCGTGCTCTAGAAAATGCTTTATTTCTCTAAAAATCCAAGGGTTTCCAATACTGGCTCTACCGATCATCACGCCATCGATGCCGTATTTGTTCTTGTAAGCGAGTGCTTTCTCTGGAGTATTGATGTCACCATTTCCAAAAACAGGGATATGCATTCTTGAATTGTTTTTGACGTCTGCAATCAAAGACCAATCCGCTTCACCCTTATACATTTGCTTTCTTGTTCTTCCATGTATAGAGATTGCTTCAATCCCAACATCTTGAAGTCGTTCAGCTACTTCTACAATATATTTGGATTGATCATCCCAACCCAAACGGGTTTTTACGGTAACTGGAAGGCTTGTTGATTTAACAATTTCAGCAGTCATTCGAACCATCTTGGGGATGTCTTGAAGAATTCCTGCACCAGCACCTTTGCAGGCTACTTTTTTGACGGGACAGCCATAGTTAATATCAATAATATCTGGATTTGATTGAGCCGTTATTTCAGTAGCCAATCGCATACTTTCTATATCCGAACCGAAAATTTGTATTCCTATTGGTCTTTCTTTTTCGAATATATCTAGCTTCATCCTGCTTTTAAGCGCATCCCTTATAAGTCCTTCAGAAGAGATAAATTCTGTATACATTAAATCAGCTCCATGTCTTTTACAAAGTGTTCTAAATGGAGGGTCACTCACATCCTCCATCGGGGCGAGTAGCAGAGGGAATTCCCCAAGAGCGATATCTCTTATTTTCACCATCTTAGGATGATTTAGGCCTTATTTTGGTTAGGTATTCTTTGAGCTTTTGCTCATTTTCTTCTTTTAAAATCATGAGTTTATCCGGGGTGTCAATTACAATGTAATTTTGAAGACCATCGATCAGAACTGTTTTCTCTTTTTCTGAATGTACAAAGCAATTATTACTATTGAAAAGGTGAATTTTTTCGTGGTTGCTTGAGCTTCCGTTCTCATCTTTAGAAGCTATTTCTTTAATACTTCCCCAGGTTCCAAGGTCACTCCAACCAAATTTAGACAAAACGACTTCTACTTTCGCTTCTTTCTCCAATATGGCATAATCAATTGAGATACTTTCACTGTTCTCAAAAGCAAGCTGGCAAAATGCACTTTCTTGATTTGAATTGTATTGGCTCGGGTTTTTGAAAAAGAGATTATAAAGCGATTCACAATGCTGCTGAAAGCTATCTTTTAAGACGCTACCTCTCCAAATAAACATGCCGGAATTCCAATAGAAATTGCCAGCATTTAAAAACTCTTCTGCGGTTTTTAGATCTGGTTTTTCTCTGAACTGTTGAACATGTTGAACACTTTCTTCCTTTTTAGAATTGTCAAATTCAATATATCCGTAGCCAGTATCAGGTCGGTGCGGTGAAATCCCAAAGGTGATCAAGCTCTCTTTATTTCGAGCTGTATGAATTCCTAATTCGATGTCTTGGTCAAACTGTTTTTCATTTGTGATCAGGTGATCAGAGGGGGTGACGATCATGGTAGCCTCTGGATCTCTATTCAATATTTTAGCTGTTGCAAAGGCGATGCATGGTGCTGTGTTTTTTCGTATTGGTTCGCAAATCACTTGATTGTTGGGAATCTGCAATTGCTCAACAACTTTACCCTCATAAGAAGCATTGGTGAGAATGTATATATTCTCTCTAGGTACAATGTTTTGAAATCTGTCAAAGGTCATTTGAAGAAGACTCTTTCCTGTCCCTAAGAAATCTAAAAATTGTTTTGGTTGTTCTTCGGTTGAAAGTGGCCAAAATCGACTACCAACACCGCCGGCCATAATAAGACAATATAAAGATTTGTTTTCCATGTTATAAGGAATTTACTTCGGCTAGAGAATGAATAAGATACGCCCTTCCCGAATGTAATTCTGTGCAAAGATACCTTGTTCTTCTTAATTTCCCTTTTTTGAACGATTTATTGTTTAATTTGAAATCTTCACCGATCGGAATAGATTCTAAAGGAATAGTTGTTTTAGAGGGGTCAAATTTGCGCAGTTCTCTACTCAGATCAATATCGGAACATGATGAGGCTTTTGTTTTTTTGATAGAATTGATGAGGCATCTTTTTAAATTAGTCGGAAAGGCCTCTTCGCTGATGAGCGGCTTTAGCAATTGCTGGAATTCATACTTCCATTCTTGGCCGTGAGGCTTTACAGATCGCTTGTATCTGTTATAGGTGTTGAGATGCGCGACCTCATGGAGCGTCGTAATCAGGAAGGCGTATGGATTTAGGTTGCCATTTATGGTGATTTGCGGTTTCGTTTTTTCAGCTATTGGAGCCCGGAAATCTCCGAGTTTCGTTTTTCTTGGAGCGACAATTCTAAATTTCACAGCTGATTCTTTTAGTAAGGTCCAAGTGTAGTTCACAAATTCTTTGGGCAAGTATTTGGCTAGGTTCTTTTGAAATTCTATGTCTTTTTGTTCTAGGTTCATTTTTTTGTTCTATTTCAAAAGTAACATTCTGTTCGTTTCCAAGAATCTTCCATCGAAATATTGTTTAATTTAGTGACATGAAGTTTTTATTTCATTTAGGGCAGTATTTCATAATGCTTAGGGTTCTTTTTTCGATACCGTCAAAGTGGCGCATATTATGGAAAAGAATTGTGACGGAGCTCCATGTTATTGGTATTAATTCTTTGCCTATTGTAGCGCTAATGTCCGCATTTATGGGTGGTGTAATTGCACTACAGACTGCTTCAAACATGACGACCCCTTTGCTCCCTGATTATACGATAGGATATATCACACAGTCAAGTACCATACTGGAGTTTTCTCCAACTATTATCTCTTTAATTCTGGCAGGGAAAGTGGGCTCAAATATCGCTTCAGAGATTGGTACCATGAGGGTTACCGAACAGATTGATGCGCTCGAAATTATGGGCGTAAATTCTTTAAACTTTTTAGTCTTACCCAAAATAATTGGAGCCGTTATCTTTTTCCCTATTTTGATTATTTTCTCAATGGCACTTTCGATGATTGGTGGTTGGTTGGCTTTGATGTTTTCTGATCTGGTCACCACGGAAACTTATGTTTTGGGGATTCGTTCCTTTTTTAATCCATTCCATATTACATATGCGCTTATTAAGACAGTTTGCTTTGGTTTTCTTATTGTTTCTATTTCATCCTATTACGGGTACTATGTTAAAGGTGGTTCGTTAGATGTTGGAAAGGCTTCAACGCAAGCAGTTGTGAGCAGTACAATTGCCATACTAGTCATGAATTTCCTTCTTACTTATTTACTTCTTCTGTAATGATAGAAATTAAAAATGTCAATAAATCTTTTGGGGAGGATCAAATTTTGTTTGATATCAATACGACCTTCGAAAAGGGAAAGGTCAATTTAATTATTGGTCAATCGGGGCAAGGTAAATCCGTTTTGGCCAAATGTATGGTCGGTCTTCATCAAGTAGATTCTGGTGCGATTTTGTATGAGGGATCTGATTTCACTAAAATGAGAAGTGCTCAAAAGAGTAAGCTCCGACAGGAAATCGGAATGCTTTTTCAGGGCTCTGCATTATTTGATTCTATGAATGTTGAAGAGAATATTGGTTTTCCTTTAACGATGTTTACAAAGATGTCCTCAAAGGAGATTCAAAAAAGAGTTGACTTTTGTTTAGAACGGGTTAATTTATCGGGTAAAAACAAGCTTCTTCCTTCAGAATGTAGTGGAGGGATGCAGAAAAGGATTGGTATTGCACGTGCAATTTCAATGAATCCTAAATATTTATTTTGTGATGAACCTAATTCAGGTTTAGATCCTAAAACGGCCATTGTTATTGATGGTTTGATTCAAGATATTACCCGAGAATATAAAATGACGACTATTGTTATTACACATGATATGAATTCCGTAATAGAAATAGGAGAAAATGTTCTTTTTATATACCAAGGTAAGAGATGGTGGCAAGGAGATCGCGAGTCAATTATTACAACTGACAATCCTGAAATAACAAGTTTTGTCTATGCTTCTGAGTTTATGAAAGAAATCAGGGCAAACATTCAAAATTCAAGGAGCTAATTTTTCATTGTTGTTCAAAAAATTTTATCTTTGCAATCCGCTTTGAAAAAGTTTAGAGCGTAGCGAGACTAAAATCTTGCTTTTTGAGATGATATATGCGGATGTGGTGAAATTGGTAGACACGCTAGACTTAGGATCTAGTGCCGTGAGGTGTGTGGGTTCGAGTCCCTCCATCCGCACCATTTATAGGTCTCG
>CAJJCU010000119.1 GCA_905182775.1 uncultured Flavobacteriales bacterium | reverse complement strand
AAATATTTATTGTCTTTTGGGTGAAAAAAAACTAAGGTTCGCTAGGGTTAAAAAAAGAATCTAAGGCACTGTAAAGAACCGGGTGCTCTATCTTCATTTTGTTCGGGGCTTCAAAAAAGCATTCACTTACAACGGACAGAAATTCAATTTGATTTGCCGCACCATACTTTCGGATACTCGCTCCCCCCTGCTCTATTTCATTCATTTTTTGATGGACGAGGTGCAGCCATGGCGAAATATCTATTTCGTTCATTAGGCCGCCCAAAACACCGTCTATTTTACCATCTTCTTTATCTAGGATGTGCGTAAACTCATGAATCGCTACATTCCTTCCATCTGTTGGGTTGTAAAAACCGTCTTTAAGTGCTTTTCGAGAAAGCATCATCCTCCCCTCCATTGCTCCATAACCTACCAGTCCTTTTGCCTTGTGTGTGGTACCAGGAACAACGAAGTCATCAGCATGAATAAGTATTTCATTCAGATTAGAAAAATGCCATTTATCAAAGCCGAAAAGCATGATCACAGCACCAGAAGCAACTAAAATACGATCAGTATCATTTATAGCCGTATGAATCCCTGTGAACTTTACAGAGCGTAAAAAGTACTGGATTCTACTTTCAAATTCCTTTTTCTTTTCAATACTCAAACGGTTATAGAAATCAACTCGATGCTTCAATATTGATTTCCATTGAATTGGAAAAGCTTCATTTCGATCGGGTTTTGACTCCTTAATTCGATCATTGAATAATTTATATAGCTTATATACTAAAGCTACTCCAATGATTAAAGACAATAAAAATTTAAATTCTGATATATTCACTAATTAAAGATAAAGCTATTATTAGGTTTAAGATAAAATCAATAGCATTAATGTAATGTAATAGATGGCTTTGAAAACAAATGAATATATAAATCCTTAAAAACAACCAATCCTATATCAAGGACTGAAACAAATGCACATTGTCTGTTGTTTATTATTAATCTTAAACCATTACTTTCACTTAAACAAAGTATAACATTAGGATAAATGAGATGAATCAAGTAACTGACCAACAAACCTTAATTGATTTAGAATTCGATAAAATACTTGAATGGTGTTCTAAATATGCGCTCTCTGAAAACACCAAAAGAAGGGTTTTGAATCTTTCTCCTGGTTTTGACTACCCGCTTATTAATGAAAATATTTATCAGGTTCAGCAATTAAAATTTATCAAAGATGCAGAGGGAGGTTTTCCCGTTCTCGAGTTCGAGGACCTTGATAGTGAACTTAGGTTTCTTAAAATTAAGGATGCAGTAATCCCATTAGAGGGTATATTGAATATCCATCAAGCCTCTTGCTTGGTCAATTCAATTCTTGATTTCTTTGAAAGCTCTGAAAACAATTATTCTGTACTGGAGAAAGTTTTTGAAAGCACCCACAAGACTAATGATATTGTTGACCCAATTGAGCATGTAATTGATGCATCTGGTCAAATTAAGGATACTGCGTCCATCGAATTAAAAACAATTAGAGATTCCTTAAGGAGCACGCAAAAGCAAATAAGAAAAAACTTTGACAAAGAGCTAAGAAGGTTGTCCAAAACGAATCTGTTGTCTGACACCAAAGAAACGGTCATCAACAATCGAAGGGTATTGTCTGTTAAATCATCTTATAAAAAACAGTTTGCAGGCACTGTTCTCGGTAGCAGTAAAACAGGGAACATTGCCCATATCGAACCTAAAGTCAACATCGAATTAAATATCGAATTAGACCATCTTAAAATCGATGAAGGGAAAGAGGTTTATAGAATTTTGCAGGAGCTAACCAAGGAGCTAGCGTCTCATCACTGGTTGATTAATGCTTATAATATCGCTTTGCATGAAATCGATTTTATTCAGGCGAAATTTAAGTTGGCAAAAGCGATGAAGGCTGTTAAACCAAATCTAACGAATGAAAGGCTTGTCAAAGTTGAAGGTGCCTTACATCCTATACTCAAAGAAAAAAACGACCGAGAAAACAAAAAAACCTTTGGTCAAAATATTCTATTAAATGCGAGCCAAAGAATGCTTGTGATTTCCGGCCCTAATGCCGGAGGTAAAAGTATTACCTTAAAGACACTTGGGCTCTTTCAAGTCATGGTTCAGTCAGGCCTGTTCATACCTGCTGCTGAGCATAACACATTCTGTCTGTTTAAGAAGATTTATTCTGAGATTGGCGACAATCAATCTATAGAAAATGAGTTAAGTACTTATTCCTATCGCTTAAAAAGAATGAAAAAGTTCCTTTCACTTTCAAATGCAGACACCCTTCTTTTACTAGATGAGTTTGGAACCGGTTCTGATCCTGAGCTCGGTGGTGCGTTGGCTGAATCTTTTTTCGAAGCACTCTACAGAAAGAAAGTCTTCGCTGTACTTACAACGCATTACAGTAATATCAAATCAAGGGCTGTGCAATTGCCTGAAGCCATCAATGGCTGTATGCTTTTTAATTCGGAGAACTTAGAACCTCTTTTTGAATTTAAGATAGGACAACCAGGCAGCTCCTTTACCTTTGAGGTTGCCAAAATTAATGGGGTTCCAGAATCTTTAATAAACAAAGCAAAAGGAAAACTTAATAAAGAAAAACTAAAGCTCAATGAACTGCTTTCTGATTTACAGAAAAAAACAAACACTTTGGATAAAGAGATTCTAAGTAACAAAGAAGAAGCTACACATTACAAAGAGCGTTCTAATGATACACTAAAAACCAAAGAGAAGCTAAGCTACAAATTTGATAAGGTGAATCAAACCATACAACTTCATGAATTGCAACTTTCGGCAGGAAAAAAAATGCTCGAATTCATAGATGGATTTAAAAATGTAAAAAATAAAAAGGTCAATCTGGAACTGATTGATCAGGTTATGGCTTACTTAAAAGAGCAGAAAACAAAAAAAGAAGTCAAAAAGAAAATCGATAAGCCGAAAAAAAAATTAAGCAAGAAGCAAGTTGAAACCTATCAACAAGAAAAAATTGACTTAGGTTCACAAGTAAAAATAATTGCAACTAAGCAAATCGCGATAGTCGAAGAGATAAAAGGGAATCAGACGACCTTAAGTATCGGAAACACCCGTATCAAGGTCGCCCTAGACAAATTAGTTTGGGTTTCTTAATTTCTCAATGACGTTTATATGAAGCGAAATAAATACTAAATCTTGTGATTTAGACACTCGCCCCCTCTTACTTCTCCATGTTCATCTGCCATTTGCCATATTTTTAAATATCCTTATGACTTCATAATAATTCACGTTTTCATACCAATTACACGAATTATTTGTTAACTTGTCAGTGCTAACAACTATTAACTCAAAATAATGGCTACGGTTTTTGAAACTCGGCTTATCGGTAATATCGGTAAAGATGCTGAAGTAAGAAGTATGGATAATGGTATTGTCGCCATTAATTTCCCGGTTGCACATAATAAAAACTGGAAAGACAAAAGAACAAGTGAATTACGTACCAAAACCACTTGGATCAACTGCACAATCTGGAAAAAAGAGGGGGCTAATATGAAAATAGTGGACTACCTCAAAAAAGGGTCCCTAGTGGATTTGATAGGAACGCCTTTTTCTAAAGGTTATTTACACGAGGATCAAACAGTACGGTCAGAAATCAGATTAAATATCTCAAAAACAAATATTTTACGCACAACCTCTAAGGAGGACGCAAACGTCCAAGAATCAGGTGATTCTGCCAATAATTCTATCGAAGACTTCTCCTTGCAGGGGGGTGATTTTTAATTATTTTTAAATTCCGTTTTCTCCGTTAAAAATATCTATTATATTTGCACTCGCTCGCGCGAAACTTTCTCCCTTAGCTCAGCTGGTTAGAGCATCTGACTGTTAATCAGAGGGTCCTAGGTTCGAGTCCTAGAGGGAGAGCAGTTAAATTAAAGCCTTACAGAGATGTAGGGCTTTTTTTGTTTAAATTCAATTTTTTAAAAATTTAAGCAATTACGCCACCCAAACTTCTCGAATAGCAAAGCTAAATCCTTCCTAATTTTATATTTTAAAGATTATTAGATTAGGATTTTGTAAATTTAAAATCAAAATAATTTTTATGAAAATCTACTTTACCATATTACTACTCTTTATTTCTCTTGTTTCTTTTGGACAAGCCGTTCAAGACTTAACCATTACTGTGGATGGTACTGACCGTGACTTCAAACTTTATGTGCCTAGCTCTTATAACCCGAGTTCCCCTGCCCCATTGGTGTTTTGTTTCCATGGCTATGGCAGCAATGCCAATACAAACTTTAGCTATACCGGATTTCGTTTTATTGCAGATACGGCAGGCTTTGTACTGATACACCCTCAAGGCTCATTAGACATTACGGGCACACCTCATTTCAATGTAGGTTGGGGATTGAGCAATATTGATGACATTGCCTTTACACAGGCAATGATTGATTACGCCCGAGACAATTACAATATAAACTCAGACCGGATATACAGTACAGGAATGTCAAACGGCGGTTTCATGAGCTACCAATTGGCTTGTCAGCTGAGTAATGAGATAGCGGCTATCGCATCCGTTACTGGGTCAATGTCTCCCCAGACTTTCAATAATTGTAACGCTACACACCCGACACCCGTTCTTCAGATTCATGGAACTGCAGATGGAACCGTCCCCTATGATGGGGATCCTCTTTTCACTAAAGCAATCGATGATGTGATGCTCTATTGGGTCAATTATAACAATTGCAACAGCATTCCCGAAACAACACCTATAGATGATATTAACACGAATGACCAAAGCACTGTCGATCACTTGGTTTATGGAAATGGAGCAAACGGCTCGACCGTAGAGCTTTTTAAAGTCTATGGCGGAGATCATGATTGGCCAGGTGTTTTCGGTAACATGGATATCAATGCCAGTATAGAGGTCTGGAAGTTTTTTTCTAGATTTGACAAGAATGGAGCGCTCTCTGTTTATGAGAATGAAGCACTTACCTCTTTTAAAATCTCTCCGAATCCTGTTCAGGACGTATTGAAGATCACACACACTTTTGAAAAGGAGTCATTATTCAGAATACTCAGTATTGACGGAAAGGAAATGATGTCAGGAAAGATGAGCCATGCCTCACATTCGGTCAATCTATCTGCTCTAAAATCAGGCGCTTATTTATTTGTCTGTGAGGGAGCTATAGAAAAGTTTATCCTTAAATAAGCTACAGGCCAAGTATTTTAGCATCAATAAAAAACTTTGTCGCTATTTCCAGTTGGTGGTCCGAAGTTAAAAGTTCGTCCGTTGTTGTATTCAATCTTAAGCTAAATTGATCTTTTTTGATATACTCTTGAAAATCAGTTCCAGAAACATCAAGGATTAACACACCCTCTATGCTCTCTGGTATGTTGTTGGCCCATGCAATCTCAACTTCAGGTAAATCTGGAGCATTCATATATACGTTAATTGATTCTAGAAAGCTAAAATCTGCATTTTCAGGAGCACTTAAGGTTATCGTAAGTGATGTGAGAATTATTTGTTCTATTAAATCTTTTCTAGTATTGTTGATTTCAAAAGTGCTTTCAGAATTAGTTTCAACATCCGGAGTCAAAATATTGATAGGCAGGTTGATTCCCGTGGCTGACGGGATGGTAATTGTTTCATTGAAATCCATATTGAACTGAGTCAGTTGATCAACTGTTCTACATGAATTGTTAAAAAACAAAAGAAGTAAAAGACTAAAAAGGAAGCTGGCTTTAGATTTCATGAATTATTTCTTTAAAAGACTAAAAAGGTCGCATCTGTTTGAGGTATAGCTTTCGGGTATCACCGTATAACTTAAACTCAAAATCTAATGCAAAGTTATAATAAGTTGGTTTTCCTTTGTGTTTAAATTCTATATCATACAAGTACTTTTTTATTTTTGACAATTGTCGGGTGATCTGAACGACTTCCTTATCCTTTAAAACCTGCGCTCCTTCCTCAATCGTGATATTAGAGTATGATAGGTATTCTACGATATCTTTCTTGCCATAAAAAGCATCGTTTTTGTCTGAATAGCAAATGACTTGCTCACAAATGACATCGATAGGTGGATTAACGACGCTGGTCTCCCCTATTTGTGAATTGATGACGAATCCTCTGTAATTGGGTCTATAAAGATTTTTAGTGACCACCACTCCATTTACCACCTCAGAAGGAAATGACCTATGAGATAGTACGCCCATAGCTACCGTATTTTGGTCGATTCCGAAATAAGCCCTCTCCATAAAGGCACTATAATTCCAGGCGCTTGCCCATACTTTTTGAATCGCTTTTTCAAATGTTTTTGTTGCATGACCATAGATGCCGGTTTTAGAGGTATAGAGGCCCGCACCGTTAAAACCCTTAATGTCCTCGGCGTTGGTCGATGAGCGAAACCTAAAACGCCTAAAATCACTTAATAAAACGTGCCTGTCTATGGTTTCAAGCAATTCTTTAGAGACAGGAGTATTCTTTATCCGTATTTGAATTTGTTCAAGCTGTGCTTTAAGAAAGATAAGGTCCACCTGCTCTAGATTCTTTGGTAAATAATCAATCAGATCCGATACTTTAGCGCGTTGAATATGTCGTGAATAGAAATAAAAAGGAATAGCAAAAGATGCTTCAGGAACAGCTGCGTCTATGGATAACTTATCAATAACCCTACTCAACTGACCAAACCTAGCTGCTTTACCACCTATAGCCGATATCATCCCAATATGTAAATCGGCTTCTACAAGAATTTCCTTATGACTGGTATCGATGAGTAGATCAAAAGTGCCCCTTGATGCATTTGTTCGTTCGAAGTAAGACATCAAGGAGTCTTTAGAACAAAGTTGAATCTGAAAACTATCCGGTCCAACTTCTAGCTTAACGCTTTTCCCTTCATATGCACGAAGCAGACTATCTGACCAAGCAGTTTTAAATGCCATCATTGGTGTGCCGCGATTTTGACAAAGGATAGCTACATGACTTAATGGTGTTTGAAATTCAGTAGAAATGACACCCGAGACCGGTGGTAAGGAATTAGGAGTACCCTTAATTACAACAATATCCATTGCGTCAATGGCTACTGTTGACATCTGATTCACATCAATAAAACGCAAATAGCCGTGACTTTTTTTCGGGTTTAAGGCTTGGTAGGTTTGTCCTTTATAGATTTCGCTAGCGTCAATACATGGAATTTTATCAAGATGCCTCGATAAGATTCTCATTCTACTCGTGTTTAAAAAAAGATTCAATTGATTCGAGAGCTTGAAGTTCG
>CAJJCU010000118.1 GCA_905182775.1 uncultured Flavobacteriales bacterium | reverse complement strand
TACATCGGTTCTTACAAGCTTTCCTTTCTCCATGAGGGCAACAATGGTCTTACCGGAAATTTGGTTGTACAAAGTTCCGGAGTCAATTTCCATGACTACTGATGCGTTATCGTAAATATCTATGTGGCTGATAAGAGAGTCTTTAAGGTGAATTTGTATTGAATCCCCCTTTAGCTCCGAATTTTCTGACCAGATGATCGGTTGTTCATATAGCGTCATCAAATCTTCTGACTCAATAAAGGAAAGAGAGTCGCATGCTGCTTGGATTTGGTTGTTAAAAACAAGAACCCCATAATGGGCGAAAAGTATTTTCTTTGAATCTGCCGAATCTGCTAAGATTCTTAGCGTGTCACTATGTATATAGATCGTATCGCTTTCTTGAATAATTTCAGCAATCACACATTCAGAAACAAAAGTTTGTTCTTTTGCGTCATCTTTTAATAGGTAATTGGACTGTATGCGCAAATTACTCTGAAACTCTGAAAAATGAACATTCTTTTTAGCTTCAATTTTTTGTAGACTGTCGTTATAGAAAATAGTATCCGCGTATAGTGTTCTAACTGGGTCCATGAACATAGCGTCTCCATGAAGATACCCTTCGTTGCTTTTGGTATCGAACCAGCCATAGTTGCAAAATAAATCGATAGTGTCTTTTTGAATGGTAGTTGCTCCAAAAAAGTAGCTTCTATGAGCTGCGTAGTCAAAACTCAATGTGTCTGTATTCATCTTTAAGTCATCATTGGTATATCTAACGCTGTCATGGAAATGGTAGTTTTTAGTGTCAGGGTAGAAGTAACCGATCTTACTGGTGATTTTTTCTTTTGAGTCAATTTTTTGAATGACGCCATGATTTCTATAAGTAGCTCTTCCTGTGGCCGAATCATAATCAATACTATCGGTTGTGAGCTTGTAATCTCCATCGCGCATTTTGACACGGCCCCATAGCTTGGAGCGCTCGGCTTTAGCGTCAAAAAAAGCTGAATCACAGAAGATGTTTAAATTCTCTTTTATGATGTGTACATTTCCATATGCTCGAATAAATTGAGATTTCTCATAGTAATAGGCGCTGTCACAATACATGACGTTGCTCTGGTATTCGAAATTCACATCTCCCTCTAACTTCAGTAAGTCATTGGTCTCGAAGTAGTTTGCTTTTTTAGAGCCGGGTAATAATTTAAGCACGTTTTTTTGCGCCATCAAATTGGTGCTCAAAAAAAATGCGCTTATTAAAAGCGCATAGATTAAAAATTGCTTTTCAATTTTCATTAAGAATTCGCTAGCGTTTGTTTACGGTCTGGTCCGACTGATACAACGCTAATAGGCACATTTAATTGCTTTTCTAGATAATCAACATAAGATTTAAATGTATCTGGTGCGTCGTTCAAGGATTCAAGCTGCGTTAAGTCCTCATTCCATCCTGGAATACTTTCGTAAACCGGGGTAATGTCGTGGTCATTAATGTCAAATGGGAAGTGATGAACCTCTTTTCCTTCAATGATGTAATGTGTGCATGCTTTAATTTCGTCAAATATACTCAAGACATCTCCTTTCATCATACATAGCTCAGTGACGCCATTGATCATTATAGAATAACGCAATTGAACCAAGTCAATCCAACCACATCTTCGTGGTCTTCCTGTAGTTGCTCCAAACTCACGTCCTTCTTCTCCCATGTCTTTTCCGTCCTGATCAAAAAGCTCAGTAGGGAAGGGACCGCTTCCAACTCTTGTGCAATAGGCCTTGAATATCCCTATGACACTCCCTATTTTAGTTGGTGCAACTCCAAGTCCAGTGCAAGTACCCGCAGTAATTGTATTGGATGATGTTACAAAAGGATAGGTTCCGAAATCAATGTCTAGCATTGTGCCTTGCGCACCTTCAGCGAGTATTTTTTTACCGGATTTAATTGCATCATCTATATAGATTTCACTATCGACGAATTCTAAAGTTTTCATTGTATTGATTCCCTCAAACCAAGCCGCCTCAAGTTCTTCCAGCGAATAAGAGAATTCTTCATAATGGCTAAGAATGCTTTTGTGTTTTTCGACTAAAGCTTTGTATTTATTTTGGAAATTCGGAGATAAAATATCCCCAACACGAAGGCCATTGCGACCTGTTTTATCCATATAGGTAGGTCCTATACCTTTTAGTGTTGATCCGATTTTGTTTTTTCCTTTAGCCATTTCAGAAGCGGCATCTAATAGCTTGTGGGTTGGAAGAATCAAATGTGCTTTCTTTGAGATGAGAAGTCTTGATTTGTACTCAACCTTATAAGGTACTAGTTTGTCTAGTTCTTCTTTGAAAATAACTGGGTCGATAACGACTCCATTCCCTACGAGGTTGATCACCTCTGGGTGAAATATTCCGGAAGGAATTGTGTGAAGCACATGCTTAATTCCTTCAAATTCTAAAGTGTGCCCGGCGTTTGGTCCACCTTGGAATCTTGCGATAATATCATATTTTGGAGTTAATACATCGACTATTTTACCCTTGCCTTCATCTCCCCATTGAAGACCTAATAATACATCTACGTTCATGAACTTTTACTTAAAATAGGTTAGTGCGGCTTCTACCGAATTGTATATAGAGAATACATCATTCATTTTAGTGATCTCAAATAAGTTTGAGATGATTTTATTTGGTGAACAGATAACGAGGTCACCATTTTCAATTCTACAGCGGGTCATTGTTTTGACAAAGACTGATATGCCCGTTGAGTTAATATGTGAAAGCTCTTTTATTTCAAAAATCACTTTGTACGAACTGAGTTTTGAAACTCCTGTCCTTAAAAGCTCTGCATCTGCTTCGGAAAGAATTTTACCTTGAAGATGAACGACGGTACAGCCCTTTATATTTGTTGTTGATACATTCAAACTCATAGCTCTCCTTTTTCATTTTTAGTACCATAAAAATACAAGGAATGGTGTTGTATTTTTACATCAAACAAATCCTCTATAGTTGATTTTATCTGCTGGATTCTTGGATCACAGAATTCAATCACCTCTCCCGTATCTGTACAGATCACGTGATCGTGTTGTTTTGAACCGTGTGATTTTTCAAATTGAGCGATATTTTTACCAAATTGGTGTTTGCTCACAAGGTTACAAGCCAAAAGAAGCTCAATGGTATTGTATAAAGTAGCTCTCGAGACTCTATAATTATGATTTTTCATTTCAACGTAGAGTGACTCTATATCAAAATGTCCTTTCTGGGCATAGATTTCGTCAAGTATCGCGAAGCGTTCAGGGGTTTTACGGTGCCCATTCTTCTCCAGGTATGCGGAAAAGATTCCCTTAACAGTTTCTTTTAGTGCGCTTTCATTCATAGCAAGGAACAAATTTACAATATTAATTAATTCAAGTATAGATTATTTAGGATTGTATTACACGTCTTATTAACAGAAGTGAAAAAAAAAGGCATAAAAAAAAGGGGAGAAGCTCCCCTTTCTTATGTGTTGCGGACAAGTTATTTGTTTTTGTCCATTTTTTCTTTCAATTCAGCCAATGCATCAAGATCTCCAAGTGTAGATTTTTCAGCATTCTTATTGATTGCATTCAGATTGTTAGAAGTGTTGTTACCTGACTTTCTAGCTGGTCTAGAACTTGTAGTTTCAACGTGCTCCTCGTGTGTTCTAACGTGCGAAACAACGATTTTCCTTGAATCTTTATTAAACTCTATTACTTTAAAATCAAGAGCATCTTCTGTTTTAGCGTTTTCACCGTTTGCTTTCTTCAAGTGTTTCGCTG
>CAJJCU010000117.1 GCA_905182775.1 uncultured Flavobacteriales bacterium | reverse complement strand
TACTTATTCTATAAGTAAGACGCCCTTCTTGTTTTGTGAGTTGCCGAAAATTAGTACGCTATGTAGCGTATTTTTTAAAACAACAACAAGCGTTTTAATATGAATTAGGATGAGACTCTTTAGGTGTGTTTTTTACTTACAGGTAACTTTAGCATAAGATCCGTCGACAAAGAGCTTAAAGAGTATATTTCGTTCGGAACATTTATGCTACAAAACCTAAGAGAAGTATATTCTAAATTGGATGTGAATGGTAAAGGAAAACTGATTGGTTCGATATTCGATGAAAAACTCGTGTTTTTGAAAAATAAATATCGAACACCTAAATTAAAAGATGGCGCTGCGTTTATCTTCAATAATAACAAGGCTTTACAGAGTTTGAAAACAAAAAAAGGAGACTCTCGTGAAAAAGTCTCCTCTTTAGTACCCGAGGCCGGGATCGAACCGGCACTCCCGAAAGAACAGGATTTTGAATCCAGCGCGTCTACCAGTTCCGCCACTCGGGCCTAGTCATTCGGAGCGACAAAAATAGGGATTTTTTAGTACTAAAAAAGGGCTTGGCTTAAATTTCGCTCTCTTCAATCATTTTGATGGCTTCTTCAACTGTCAATGCATCCGCAATGTCAAAGTCACCAGAAGCTGTTCGGCGCAATTCAATGAGTGTTCCGCCACTCTTAAGGGCCTTCCCGAAGTCTGCTGCAATCGAACGAATGTAAGTTCCTTTAGAGCATTTGATAGAGAAGCGAAGCTCGGGCAATACACTCGTATCAACTGTAAAGTCAAAAATCTCAATTTGATTTTGCTTGAGCTCGACCGTTTCCCCTTTTCTTGCAAATTCATAAGCGCGTTTGCCGTCTATTTGTTTTGCTGAAAAAATTGGAGGGGTCTGTAATTGCATTCCCATAAAGGATTGACGCACCTCATCAATGAGCTTTTCGGTAATATGTTCTGTGGGAAACTCGGCATCGAATTCCGTTTCTAAGTCATAAGATGGCGTGGTCTTACCTAAAAGAATCGTCCCTGTATAGGTCTTATGATCTGCGGTGAGACCTTCAATCCTTTTGGTGAACTTCCCAGTGCACAAAACCAACAGCCCGGTTGCTAATGGGTCTAAGGTTCCCGCATGTCCGACCTTGATTTTTTTGACCTGAAGCTTGTTTTTGATTTGCCAGCGGAGCTTATTGACCACATCAAAAGACGTCCACGTTTTGGGCTTATCGATCAAAAGCATATGGCCATCCTGAAATTGAGTCGCTATCACGCCATTTCTAGATTTACACCTGCCGCCATTAAGATCAGAATGAGGCCCCCAAGAATAATTCGATAGTATCCAAAGACCTTAAACCCATTCTTATTTAGGAAAGATATAAAGGACTTAATGGCAAAATACGCCACAATAAAAGCAATGATGTTACCAATTAAAAGAATCACCCACTCGTTGTTTGAAGATTCAATTAGGAGTTCTTTTTCATCCCACATCGACTTCGCAGTCGCCGCAAACATAGTCGGAACGGCTAAGAAAAAAGAGAACTCAGCTGCGGCTTTTCGTGTTAGCTTTTGAGACATCCCACCGATAATGGTTGCTGCAGAACGAGACACTCCAGGGATCATTGCAATGCTCTGAATCACTCCAATAATAAATGCTGTTTTATAAGAAACCTCTGTCTCCCCTTCCGTCTCATTTTTAGCAAAATATTTATCGACAAACAAAAGGACAATTCCACCTACCAATAGCGAAACGGCAACAACGACAACCTCTTCTAGTAATGCGTCTACATAACCTTTTAGAGAAAGCCCTATAATACCAGTAGGTAAAAAGGCAACGAAAAGAAGTACATAAAAATTAATGGATTTGACAAACTTTTTAAAGTAGACCAAAACCACAGAAAGAATGGCTCCGAATTGAATGGCTACAGTAAAAAGCTTCACAAAAGAATCTGACGCATTCCCCATAAAAGTGGACGCGATGATCATGTGGCCCGTTGAAGAAACAGGTAGGAACTCGGTGAGCCCCTCAATGATCGCTAAAATAATGGCTTCTAAAAAACTCATATCTGAAAATAAAATGGTCTAGTCTTGTGGCTTTGCTTTTTTATTCGGCTTCATGATTGAATACAAAATAAAGATATATCCGATCACGATCAGAATTGGCGCCACAGTTATTCTCATGTGGCTAAATAGTGCGTCTCCATCAAATTCATTGAGGTTATCTGCACCACCACCTATCATCAGTATAAATCCAACGACATTAAGTGCCAACCCAATATACAACCAGCGGTAATTGTCTTTATTGAAACCAAAATGCGAAATCGCATCTTTTTGTTCATCTACGTGAGGCGTGTTTTTCATGTTAAGAATATAAATCGTCTGTACTCATGCGAAGATACTTGTTTAATGCAAACCATGTAGACAATACCGTCATAAAAATCCCTAAAGAAAGTAATGCGGTAGCAAGCAGAATGAACGATTCTTGACTAAACGTGATTTCAAAAGTATCAAAAATGCGATTTGACGTATAAAAAACAGAAACCAAAAGAAACATCCCGAAGACGGCCGATAAAACTCCTTGGAGGATTGCTTGAAAAATAAATGGACGGCGAATGAATCCACTTTTTGCACCTACGAGCTGCATTGTTTTAATGGTAAATCTCTTCGAATAAAGGGCCAAACGAATCGTATTGTTGATCATTGCTACGGCAATTACAACAAGGAGCAAAGCCACCCCTAAAAGAATATATACAAACTGCTGAAACCCAACATTCACATCCTCAAGACTCGATTCACTATAACTCACTTCAGCAATTTTACCAGGGAAGCTTTCATTTAGCTTTTCTTCAATCAATACCATCCCTTTTTTGTTGGCATATTTCGCTGCAGGTTTGAATACAACAGTCGGAGGGATCGGGTTTTCTCCATCTAAAATTTCTAGCATCTCTTCCTTTGAGGTACCAACGCCTTCAAATTCTTGCATCGCTCTTTCAGGAGAAACAAAATAAACCTCACTGAATTCAGGCCACTTTTGCAGCGCCATTTCGACCATTTTAATGTCGGTCTCATTATACTCTGGGTTAAAAAAAAGATCGACCTGCACGTCTTCTTTGACTTGCTTTTCTAAACCTTTGATCCCTAAAACACCGCCTAAAATAAGGCCTATCATAAAGAGAACTAGAGAGATTCCAACGACAGTTGATCCATAACTTGTACGGACCCCACGTCTATTATATTTTTGAATGTTAGCTGACACAGTACGAAAATAGAGAATATCTCCGATTCTAATTTTTGGAAGTGGAAAAAGAATTGAACCTTAAGATGTGTATTACCTTGAAATTTTATGGAACCTCAATTTAAAATAATGGTACAGCCCTATAATGGGCATTAAAAGGCTAAAGTTGTAGAACACATCCTCTACAGGGATCGTGAGTATTCTAACACCTGTGATATGAAACTCGGAATACCAAACTATTGGTTCGGGAGTCGCGGCACCAGTCAAAATACCGTTAACAATTAAAAATGGCAGTTGGGCTACCACAAACGCAAAAATAACTCTTGGGTACCAAATATATTTACCCCGAATTGCAAAAACGGCGCACATTACGGCAAGTGAGCATGCAGAGAGGGTATACCAGTTTTCAAGGTTCATAAGCGCTAAAAGTGTCCCGGACAAAACAAATACCAAGGAAAATATTTTGGTCAAGTTATTTAAAGATGCATTTGGGAAATAAGCAATAAGAACTTCGTAAATAAAAACACAGCAATAAGGAATCACGAAGAAAAACAGAACCTCCTCAAGGGGCAGGCTTCCTATGAAAATCCCCTGCAGGTAACTCTCATTAAACCCCCATACTCCATTAATTGTAAAATACTGATCCCAGATCAAAAAAGGAATGGCAACG
>CAJJCU010000116.1 GCA_905182775.1 uncultured Flavobacteriales bacterium | reverse complement strand
TAAATTCAACAAAGTTTGAGATGATACTTTTTAGGTTTAGAAGTTGAGGCCTTCCTTTAACTAAGCATATGTTATTTACTGAAAATGAGGTTTGTAGAGATGTGTATTTGTACAACTTGTTTAATACTACATTAGCAATGGCGTCTCGTTTGATCTCAAAAACAATTCTCATTCCATTTCGATCGGACTCATCACGTAAATCAGAAATCCCTTCAATTTTTTTATCATTTACCAGATCGGCAGTTTTACGAATGAGCTCAGCCTTGTTTACTTGATAGGGAATTTCTGTGACAATAATTCTTTCTTTTCCATTCTCCTCTTCAATTTCAGCTTTACCTCGCATTACGATCCGGCCCTTTCCAGTAAGAAAAGCGTCTCGAACACCTTCGTATCCGTATATGATTCCTCCAGTAGGGAAATCTGGTGCTTTTACATGGTTTAAGAGTTCTTCGTCTTCAATTTCTGGGTTTTCTATATAGGCAATGGTTCCGTTAATAACCTCTGTAAGATTATGTGGAGCCATGTTTGTTGCCATTCCAACAGCAATTCCAGAGGCGCCGTTTACAAGAAGATTCGGTATTTTAGTAGGTAAAACAGTTGGTTCAGTTAAACTATCATCAAAATTCGGACGAAAATCTACAGTTTCTTTGTCTAGATCGTCAAGCATCTCTTCTGAGATTTTTTTCAATCTAGCCTCGGTATATCTCATTGCAGCTGGGCTATCCCCATCTACAGAACCGAAGTTACCTTGCCCATCTACAAGCGGGTAGCGCAAAGACCAGTCTTGGGCCATTCGAACCATAGTGTCATAAACAGAACTGTCACCGTGAGGGTGATACTTTCCCAATACCTCTCCAACAATTCTTGCAGATTTCTTGTGTGATTTATTGGCGTAAACCCCTAAGTCTTGCATTCCATAAAGCACCCTTCTATGCACAGGCTTGAAACCATCTCTTACATCGGGTAAGGCTCTTGAAACAATGACCGACATCGAATAATCGATGTAGGCTGATTTCATTTCGTCCTCTATGTTAATCTGAATTATTCTCTCTCCGTCTGCCATATTTTCCTACTCTAAAAATTAAGTTTCGAACAATAAAATGTTACGCAAATCAAAAATACGAAATAAGCACTCTAATTTGTATACTGATTGAGGTAATTTACTAACAAAATAAAGGTATAAATTGTGGATAAATACAAGTCTCTAGCAAATTATTCATATTATATTTGTAACAGTATAGAAATGAACTTAAAGAATGGAAGCTAAATTTTCACCACGTGTAAAAGACCTTTTGTCTCATAGCCGTCAAGAAGCATTTCGTTTAAGAAATGAATTTGTGAGTGCTGAGCACCTTTTATTAGGTCTTATTAAATTAAATGAAGGTACGGGGCTGCGTATTATTCAGGAGTTTCAGCTTGATCTGAATTCTATAAAGACAGAACTTGATTCCCTTTTGGAGAAATCTTCTGTTGCTGCCATTGAAAATGCAAATTTGCCATTACTAAAGCAGACTGAAAATATTATCAAACAATCTTATCTGGAAGCAAAACAATTTAAGTCTTCGCTTATTGGTACGGCTCATATTTTGTTAACGATTTTGAGATATGAGGATTGTGCCGCTTGTAAAATTTTAAATAAATACGGGATTATGTACGAGAATGCAAGAGATGAATATGAAAACATCATAGAAGAATCAAAGGGTCCAAAGGCGGAATTCCCTGGTAGTGGAAGTGATGAAGAGGATCCGTTTTCTTCACCCCCTTCTAAGAAACCGACAGATTCTAAGTCTAAAACGCCGGTTCTCGACAATTTTGGGAGAGATCTAACCAAAATGGCAGAGTTAGGTAAGTTAGATCCTATAGTTGGTCGTGAAAAAGAGATAGAGCGGGTCAGCCAAATTCTTTCAAGACGTAAAAAGAACAATCCTATTCTTATTGGAGAGCCTGGAGTCGGTAAGAGTGCAATTGCAGAGGGTTTAGCGCTAAGGATTATTCAACGAAAGGTTTCTAGAGTTTTATTCAATAAAAGAATAATGTCACTTGACCTTGCGTCTTTAGTCGCTGGTACTAAGTATAGAGGTCAGTTTGAAGAACGGATGAAAGCTGTAATGCAAGAGATTGAAAAAAATCCGGATGTTATCCTTTTTATTGATGAAATACATACGATTATTGGTGCAGGTGGGGCCAGTGGCTCTCTAGATGCATCCAACATGTTCAAGCCAGCATTGGCTAGGGGTGAGCTTCAAGCTATTGGTGCAACAACCCTGGATGAGTACCGTCAGCACATTGAAAAAGATGGTGCTTTGGCAAGAAGATTTCAAAAAGTCATTATTGAGCCTACCAATACAGAAGAGACGGTTCAAATATTGATGAATATTAAAGAACGTTATGAGGACCACCACTCAGTGAGCTATACAGATGATGCAATTAAAGCATGTGTTAAACTTACAGAGAGATACATCACAGACCGTCATCTACCGGACAAAGCGATTGATGCTTTAGATGAAGTTGGCTCAAGAGTTCATATTACAAATATCAATGTCCCCAAGGAAATTACAGATTTAGAAGCTGGTGTCGAGGAACTCAAGGATGAAAAAGCAGAAGTTATTCGTTCTCAACAGTATGAAAAAGCCGCTGAGTTAAGAGATAGTGAAAGGAAGTTGCTTGAGCAACTTGAGGCTGCTAAGACGAAGTGGGAAGAAGATTCTAAAAACAATAAAATAACCGTAACAGAAGAACATGTAGCTGAGGTTGTTTCTATGATGTGCGGGATTCCTGTCACCAAAGTCTCTCAATCTGAGACAGGTAGGCTTGTTGTTATGTCTGATGAGATTAAGAACATGGTTATTGGCCAGGACGAGGCTGTCAATAAAGTAGTAAAGGCAATACAACGAAATAGAGCAGGCCTTAAAGATCCAAACAAACCAATCGGTTCTTTCTTTTTTCTAGGACCAACAGGTGTAGGTAAGACACAATTGGCCAAGGTTCTTGCGAAACAGCTATTTGACACAGAAGAAGCTTTGATCCGAATCGATATGTCTGAGTATATGGAGAAATTCTCTCTTTCTAGGCTCGTAGGAGCGCCTCCGGGATACGTTGGCTATGAAGAGGGGGGGCAACTTACTGAAAAGGTAAGAAGAAAGCCTTATGCGATTATTCTTTTAGATGAGATTGAAAAAGCCCATCCCGATGTATTTAACCTTTTGTTACAAGTCCTAGATGATGGGCATATGACAGATGGTTTAGGTCGGAAAATAGACTTTAAGAATACTATAATCATTATGACCTCTAATATTGGTGCGCGTCAGCTCGCTGATTTTGGCACAGGTGTTGGGTTTGGAACACAAGCGCGACAAGA
>CAJJCU010000115.1 GCA_905182775.1 uncultured Flavobacteriales bacterium | reverse complement strand
GCTTTATGTATTTTTGAGAAAGCAATAATCTATAGGTGTCTTTTGAATATTTCATAGCGAACAAAATTCTTAAAAGTAAGGAGAAAGGTATAAAAGTTTCTAGACCTATTCTTCGTATTTCATTAATAAGTGTTGCCCTAACGATTATCGTTAATTTAATTACACTTGCAGTGGTTCATGGTTTCCAAAGTGAAATCAGAAATAAAATAGTTGGTTTTAATGCTCCTATATTCCTTATGAAAGCAGGGAACGAGAGTATCTATGAGGCTGATTTGTTAAAAGAACAGCAAAGTATCATTAAAGACATCCAGAAAATCAAGGGAGTAAAGCACACAGCTCCTGTTTTGTATAAACCTGCACTTTTACGTTCAGATAAATTTGAAAACAAAGTTGAATTCAATGGCCAAACAGAAACCCTACTTAAACAAGAAGTAAACGGCGTTGTGCTAAAAGGCATCAATGAGACCTACCCTATCGATTTTCTAAAAAGCATCCTAGTGGAAGGGACGGTTCCATCATTTGGGAGCAACAAAAATGAGGTCCTGATCTCAAAAAAAATATGTGAACAGCTGCACTTCAAAGTTGAAGATGAAATAGCCGTTTTCTTCGTAAAGAACAGGTCACTTATGCAACGTTTTAAAATCAAAGGGATTTTTGAAACAGGCATTGAAAAGCTAGACCAACAGATTGTGTTTTCGCCTCTAAAAAAAGTGCAGGAGCTTGGCGATTTTGCTGACCTAAATAAAGGGGAAACCAATTTTGTTTCTGGGTTTGAAATTCAAATTACAGACTGGAATTCACTTGAAGAAATAGATGCGAAATTAAAAGATTTAGTAGAGCTAGAGCCTCAAAACGATGGAACACTTTTACAAACTAAATCCATACTTGATTCTGAAAACGATATTTTCTCTTGGTTAGGATTTTTAGATACCAATGTATTGATTATCATAACATTAATGATACTTATCGGAATAGTTAATATAGGCTCAGTACTGCTAGTAATGATTGTTGTCAGAAGTAATTTTATTGGCGTAATGAAAGCCTTGGGCGCTTCAAATTGGAGCATTCGAAAAATCTTTTTAATGCAGACGGCATTCCTGATCCTCAAAGCAATGGTCATCGGGAATATCATAGGACTCGGGCTCTGCTTTTTGCAATACCATTTTCAATGGCTTCAGCTCGATTCCAATATCTATTACCTCTCTTCTGTACCCATTAAGCTTACCCTTTTACATATTGTTTTTATTAATGCAATTACCTTTATTACCTGTGTGCTCAGTTTGCTTATTCCAAGCTATGTCATCTCTAGGATTTCACCCGCTAAATCGATTAAATTTAATTAAGGAAAACCCTTATGAATGAAACCATATCTGTATCTAGAACAAAGCTCCCTTTTTTCTCAAAAGAAGATTTAGATTTCATATACAATCAAGAATCAATTTCAGAATTCATAGGTCTCCCTTTTGGAACACAGCAGCTAAAGAATCAAATCAATCTAAAGCAGAAACATTTCAATCAGGGCCTCCGAGAAACGCTAGTAGGGAGCCTCAAAGAAAATTACAAGACCATCTCCGAAAATAAAACTGCACTTGAGCAGATTGAGCTTCTTCGAGATAAAAACACGTTTACAGTAACAACAGGACATCAGCTATGTCTTTATGGTGGTCCTTTGTATTTCTTTATTAAGATTCTGCATACAATACGGCTCGCTGAAGAGCTAAAAAAATCAAACCCAGAAAAAAACTTTATCCCAGTTTTCTGGATGGCTTCAGAAGACCATGACAGTGAAGAAATTGAAAGCCTCACACTTTTTGGTAAAACCCTTACTTGGGATCACGGGCAAAAAGGTGCCGTCGGAAAATTTGATACAAAAGCCATTGACGCAGTAAGAAAAGAACTCCTGGCCCTCTTTAGAACGGATGAAAATTCAAAGCTAGCAAACTCCTTAAATGCTTTAGAAGGAAAAAACTATGGCGATGCATTTAGGAATTGGGTGCACTTTTTATTTGGCAGCAAAGGCTTATTGGTTTTAGATGCCGATCAGACTGCACTCAAAAAAGAAATGATTCCTGCGTTCGAAAGAGAATTAAGGACCTCGTTTTCTAATCAATGTATTCAAAAAACGAATGAGGCTTTAAAAGCGGCTGATCGAAAACGTCAAATACATTCAAGGGAAATCAACCTCTTCTATATGCATGAGGATGTTCGCACCCGTATACTAATTGAAGGTGATCGCTACATGGTGGCCAACACATCTTATTCTCGAGGAGAAATTATCGAGCTCCTTCATTTGTTTCCTGAAAGGTTCTCCCCTAATGTTGCACTTCGGCCTTTATACCAGGAATCTATACTTCCAAACCTCTGTTACATAGGAGGTATGGCTGAATTGCGTTATTGGTCTCAGCTTAAAGGCATATTCCTGTCTTCTGAGGTCCCTTTTCCAATGCTACAAATGCGCACCAATCTTCTTTGGATTGATCAATCTGCATTTAAAAATAGTATGAAGCTTGGTCTGACACCAACTGATTTACTAAAGCCTATGAAGGATCTACAGAAGAAGGTCATCGCAAAAGAGGATCCTAACCCAATAGATAAAGAAAAGGTTACAAAGGCACTGACACTGCTAAGCGACACCTATAAAAATGCAATAAAGAATGACCTTGGGCTCCAAGCATGGTTGGGTTCAGAGCTCAAAAAGATTGAAAAAAATCAAGCCGCAATTGAAAGTAAGATTGAAAAATCAAAAAAGACTTCATTTGATGGGAAGATCAAAAAATTGACAAACCTCAAAGAACGTCTATTTCCAGATCAAAAATTACAAGAAAGAACTCAAAATTTATTGCATTTTTGTAACTCAAAAGGCATAGATGAACGTATAAATGAATTGTACAATGCTATAGATCCTTTATCGAATGATTTTACGGTATTAATAGAAAAAGAAAATGATTCAAAATAATATCAGAAAAGTATTGTCAAAACATAATGTGATTCCGGTCGTGTCGTTTAAGGATCCAAATGACGTAGAACCCACAATAAAATCCCTACGAAGTAAAGGGATTCAATGTATTGAAATCACCTTAAGGAATGAGGCCGCTTTTGATTGTGTCAAGGCCGCTAAAGAGCTCAAAATCGCAGACTTTCACGTCGGTATTGGGACTGTTGTTTCAGTAGCACAAATTGAGCGAGCAACTGACCTAAATGTTGACTTCATGGTGAGTCCAGGCATTCATTCGGGCCTCGCTGCTGCCTTTGAGAAAAGCGGTATCGCTTTCATCCCTGGTATTGCCACACCAAGCGAAATTATCCTAGGAAAACAGTTAGGTTGGGATACTTTTAAATTTTTTCCAGCAAACCTTTTCGGGGGCATAAAGGCCTTAAAAACCTACTCAAATGTTTTTCCTGATATCGTGTTTTGCCCGACAGGAGGTATCAGCGAAGCAACGCACCAAGATTACTTAGAATTACCTAATGTCATCTCAGTAGGTGGCTCATGGCTCATCTAAGCGCCTATTAGCGCCCTTGGTATAAAAGCTTAATAATCGACTCGTCAAGACTTGAAAAAGTACTTTTTTCAGAATATCCCTGATAGAAGATACTCTCTTTAAAATCATAGGTGTCATTAATGAAACCTAAGGATTGCACAAGTTCTTCCCTTATAATATGTTTTTGACGCTTAGGAGAAGTCTCTTGGGTATTAATAAATACAAGCGCTTTTTGTATTTCATATTCATAGGATTTGATATGAAAATGACCAAAATAGGAGTTAGGAAGCTCTATTTCAGAAAAAGGAGAATCATTATAACCTGCAATCGATCCAAAATAAACAAATGAATTCGCATCTTCTGGTCTCTGGACCAATTGGATTTTAATTGGGTAAATCAACCTATTCAACTCTATAATCACCTTAACCACTTCCTTTCGATTCGCCCTAGACGGTTTTCCATGCAAATAGATTTTTATATTCTTATTCCATCTATATACGGGACCCATTTCTAATGGCTTACTTTCAGAATAGCGAACGATTTTATTGAAATAATAAGCCGTTTCCCTGTCCACGTTGGACAAATCAGGCGCAAAGCGATTCTGATCCACTTTAGGGTCTATAAGTTTACTTAAATTAAAAAAATCAATGATCTGAGTATGAATAATGTCAGAAATATGGCTCTTTTGCTCTTCCGGAATACCCAAATAAAAAACGACTGATGCAGCAAATGCAAAAGACCATTTTGTAATTCTATCGGTGAAAAATATTCTTTTCATGATTCCTTTTGCAGAATAACACAAGGATTGAGCCAAAATTAATACACCCTTATTTTAATGATGTAGAAAGTAAACACATCCCTAAAAGAAGCAAACCGAGGAACACTACCTATACCCTATCCATAGAGTCTTTAACCACCAATCTCAAAAATACCTTTTGATTTAAGGGACTTTAGCGTGTCAAATAAATATTGCATATCCTCATCAGTATTAAAGGCCTGATAGGAAAATCGAATAAAAACATCCTTTTGATTTTTAAAGACAGGCACCTCTATTTGATACTGATCGTATAGGATGGCTTTTAATAAATCTGGATTTTCTAATTTAATTGGCATACTATACATCTGACCAATAAATGAATCCGTAATAGGTGCTATGGATTGAAAACCAAATTCAACTTTAAACCTATTCGCCCATTCTATCGTTTTCTTTTGACAATGACTGCGAACAAGCTCCCAGTTATTTTTTTTCATAAATTCAATGCAAAAAGGTACCGCTAGAAATGAAGAGAAATCTCTTGTACCTGCAGTCTGATGGTAATCTATAAAAGTAGATTCAGAAGGTGCTTCACTTTGAAAACCCCAACTGATCAGTAAAGGGTCAACCCAATGCTGCTGCTCTCTTTTCACAAAAAGGAAAGAAGCCCCTTTCGGACCCATCATCCATTTATGACAAGCGCCAACATAAACATCAGCATCAAGAGCCGCAACATCTAAAGGAAGCTGACCAGGTACATGCGCTCCATCAATAATGGTTAGAAGTCCTCTTCGACGGGCTTCCCTGCAGATTTCTTCAATCGGCAAAATCAGACCAGTGGCACTGGTTATATGACTGATAAACACAACCTTGGTTTGTGCCGTACAACCATCCCAAAAGTCATTTAAAAACTGTTCTTTGGATTGAATAGGAAATGTGATTTGTTGGGCAACATATTTCGCACCTGCTTTCTCACAGTAATACCTCCAAGTGCGGTCCATGGCCCCGTATTCGAGGTTCGTCGTCAAAATCTCATCCCCTTTATTTAAGGGAAGCGCTTTTGCAATCGTATTGATGGCGTAAGATGGATTCATCACCATAACAACATCGTTTGCGTCGCACCCTATATACGCTGCTAGTGCTCCTTGAGCATCATTGAGGTATTTCATCCCCGTATGCATCATGAATTGAACAGGCTGTCGCTCTAGCTCTAGCTGAAACTTCTGGTAAGCATCAAAAACAATCTTTGGGCAAGCTCCAAAAGAACCGAAATTTAGGTAGGTTATAGCGGGGTCAAGTAAAAACTGATCTTTAATCATAAAATTGAAGGTACCGTAATTATTAAAATAGCTCTCGAATATTACTACTAAAGAGCTTAATGGCAATAGCCAATAAAATGATTCCAAACACCTTTTTTAATATGGCAATTCCGGTCGCACCAATCACACGCTCAAAAGTTGATGTCAATTTAAGTACAATCCAAACCACTAGTATATTTAGGGAAATTGCAATTAAAATATTAACAAGTGCAAATTCAGCACGCAAAGAAATTAAGGAAGTCATCGTTCCCGCACCAGCAATCATAGGGAAGGCAAGAGGGACAACGGAAGCTACCTTTGTAGACGCTTCTCCATTGTCTCTAAAAATCTCAACACCTAATATCATTTCAAGTGCCATAAAAAACAAAACAAAGGAACCCGCAACAGCAAATTCATTGATTCCAACACCAATAAGGCCCAGGATGCTTTCTCCCACATAAAGAAAACCAACCAAAATAAATAAAGACACCACCGCGGTTCTCATGGGATAGATGCGTCCTGTCTTCTCCTTTAAAGCTATAATCAAAGGAATATTCCCTACAATATCAATAACTGCGAATAGCACCATAGAGGCCACACCGATTTCTTTAAAATTCAAACCATTGTTCCAAAAAATTGATAGTGAGAAATCCATAAGCATTGTTTTCTCCAAAAATACACTTTACAATCCGAAAAAAATGAAATATCACAAACACCTAATCCGATAGACTTAATAATCTAAAATCAATAAATAATCAATAAAAATTAGGCAACAAACATTCGTTACTATTATATTATTAAGCTCCCTTATTTTGTACTAGTAAATGGTTCAAAATGAAAAAACAATCTGGTAATATAAATTAGATATATAACTATAGTTTAAAAAAAAAAGGCTACATTAATTGTGCTAAACTATGAAACTCATTTTCTCAAGTATCAAGTTAGCAGCGATTTATATGATTATAATACTCGCTGCACCTAAAGCCTATACGCAAGTATCGGTCGCTAGAGAGTGGAATGAAATATTACTTGAAGCGATACGTAATGATTATGCGCGTCCTACAGTTCATGCAAGAAACCTATACCACCACTCCATAATTACCTATGATGCCTGGGCTGCATATGATCACTCAAAAGACACCTACTTTTTAGGAGACACACTTGATACCTACATATGTGATTTTCAACAAATAAATACACCATTAGATATTCAACAAGCTAGAGAGGAAGCGATTTCATATGCCTCCTTTTTCTTTATCAAATCCCGATACCAAGATTCTCCTGATTACAATACGACTTATATTCTCATGTATGAATATATGCTAGCACATGGGTACAATATCAATAATTCCAATACAGATTATATAAATGGTGGCCCTGCCGAGCTAGGGAATTATTTAGCTGCCCAAATATTAAACTATGGGTACACGGATGGCTCAAATGAGCTGATAAATTATGAAAACACATTCTACACCTCAACCAACCCACCGCTGGTCATGAGTGATCCTGGAAACCCGGACCTTATTGACCCGAATAGGTGGCAAGCACTAACCCTTGATTCTACAATTGACCAATCAGGCAATTTAGTCGACAATACCTTGCCCTTTTTATCTCCAGAATGGGGCTATGTGACACCCTTCGCGATGCCTCCAACTATGAGCAACGAGCTTATTCGTGATGGAAATGTATTCAACGTTTACTTTGACACTCTGCAACCCTGCTACCTTAACCCATCAGATCAATCATCCTGGGATTCCTTTTACAAATGGAACCATTCATTGGTCAGTATTTGGCAATCACATTTAGACCCTTCAGATGGCGTTATTTGGGATATCTCACCAGCATCCATAGGAAACAACACTTGGTACCCTACAGATTCGACGCAATATGATTTGTTTTATGACTTAACCAACGGCGGAGACCCATCTACAGGACGCGCAGTCAATCCAATAACAGGGCTTCCCTATACGCCACAACTAGTCCCCCGAGGAGATTACGCTAGGGTACTCGCTGAATTTTGGGCTGATGGATTGGATTCAGAAACACCACCTGGTCACTGGTTTGAAATCTACCATTATGTCGCCGACCAAGCTCAATTTGAACGCAAGTGGCAAGGTTCCGGAACAGAATTAGATGTTCTTGAATATGATGTAAAAGTTCACCTAACCCTCGGCGGAACGATGCATGACGCTGCTATTAGTGCATGGAGTCTAAAAGGCTACTATGATTACATTAGACCCGTTTCCTCTATTCGATATTTGGCCGCAAATGGACAAAGTTCCGACCCATTATTGCCCAACTACAGTCCAGTTGGTATACCGCTTCTCACCAACTATATTGAGCTCATAGATTCACTTGACCCATTAGCTGGAGGTAGCTTCGAACACGTCAATAAAATCAAGCTATTTACTTGGAAAGGACATGATTACATAAATAACACAGAAACGGATGTATCAGGAGCAGGATGGATCATTGGAGAAAACTGGTGGCCTTATCAACGCCCTACATTTGTGACACCCCCATTCTCAGGTTTTGTTTCTGGACACTCTACATTCTCGAGAGCTGCTGCGGGTATATTAGAAAACGTGACAGGCTCTGCTTATTTCCCAGGAGGACTTGGGGAATTTACTGCAGAAGTAAATGAGTTCCTTCAATTCGAAGATGGTCCTAGCGTTCCAATAACCCTCCAATGGGCGACCTACCGTGATGCAGCAGATCAATGTAGTCTAAGTCGAATTTGGGGCGGCATCCACCCTCCAATAGATGATATACCTGGAAGAATGATGGGAAGCCAC
>CAJJCU010000114.1 GCA_905182775.1 uncultured Flavobacteriales bacterium | reverse complement strand
AAATTCTAAAAACTCAGGGTATTAATATCCCTTATGTGACAACACTTCACGGTACAGATATAACTTTGGTAGGAAGAGATCCTTCATTTGAGCCAGTGATTACCTTTTGTATCAATGAATCTGATGCGGTAACGGCCGTTTCAGAAAGCCTTAAACGAGATACCCTAAAACATTTCAATATTAAAAATGATATTGTCGTCATACCAAATTTCATTTCTCTAGAGAAAAAAAGAGAGGACAGTGAGGTCAACCGTTCCTTATATGCTAAGGATGGCGAAAAGATTCTGTGCCATGTTTCAAATTTCAGAAAAGTTAAGCGCGTTGAGGATGTTATTCGTGTTTTTGCAAAAACCTTAAAAAAGGTTCCCTCAAAGCTATTATTTGTGGGAGACGGTCCTGAGCGTTACAGATGTGAACAATTATGCCGAGAATTGTCACTTTGTGAACATATTCTTTTTTTAGGCAAGATTAGAGACACTTCTGGCGTGTTAGCGATATCAGATGTCTTTCTTTTGCCCTCCGAGACTGAGAGCTTTGGGTTGGCTGCTTTAGAAGCAATGGCTATGGGTGTACCTGTGGTTTCTAGTAATTCTGGTGGTATTCCTGAGGTTAACATACATGGTTTTTCTGGTTACCTTTCTGATGTAGGTGATGTTGAGGATATGGCTATTAATGTGTTGGATATTTTAAAAGAAAAGAACCTGGACAAGTTTAGAGCCAATGCATTAAAGCAAGCGGAGGTCTTTACAATATCTAAAATACTACCGATGTATGAAGATATTTACACTAAATTAGTAAAGTAAGTATCGAAAAAGATCAAGCTGAAATTTTTGTACAAGCCTAATTAAATGCCATGTCTGCAAATAAAAAAATAGAACAGTGGATTTCATCGCGTAAGAAAAGACTAGATTCCCTAAAGGCAGAAGAATTGTATCCTTTACTTGTTGGTGGAGATAAGCAGGCTTTGAGCTCTGCAATAACTTTAGTAGAGAGCACACACCCTGCTGCTCGTGAGGAGAGCGTTAAGCTTATAGAACTTTGCGCTCAGGTAAAATCTAAATCATGGAGGATTGGTATTACAGGTGTTCCGGGTGTTGGGAAGAGTACTTTTATTGAAGCATTCGGTTCTCTTATTTTAAATGCAGGTCACAAGTTGGCCGTTCTTGCTGTGGATCCTTCCTCAAATCTAACAGGTGGAAGTATTCTTGGCGATAAAACAAGAATGGACACTCTTTCAAAAGAGGAAAATGCTTTTATTCGCCCCACAGCCGCTGCCGGTAATTTAGGAGGTGTGGCTAGGAATTCAAGAAATGCAATGCTCTTATGTGAAACAGCAGGTTTTGATGTCATCTTCATTGAGACAGTTGGTGTCGGTCAGTCAGAAACTATGGTTCATAGTATGGTTGATTACTTTCTTCTTTTACTACTTGCTGGCGCCGGAGATGAATTGCAAGGGATGAAACGCGGAATTATGGAACTTGCAGATACGATTCTTATTACAAAGGCGGATTCCGGTAACGAAAAAGCATCAGAATTGGCGGGTAGGGCATATGCCAATGCCGTTCATTTATTCCCTCCAAAAGAAAGCAATTGGGTCACCAACGTGCTCAATACAAGTAGCATTAATCGTGTCGGTCTCGAGAAAACCTGGGAAACGATTCAGAGCTACTTTAATACCATACATCAAAGTGGATTCTACCAGCACAATCGGCGCCAACAAAACTCTCGATTCTTAAAAGAGAACCTGACAGATCTTGTTTTAAATTCAATTGATGCCGATGCCGATCTAAAGTCCTATATGTTGGATTTAGAGGAAAAGGTTGCGGAAGGTGAATTGTCTACGGGTAGGGCAGTGGACATGCTTTTTCAAAAGTATAAAGCTTTTTTGAAGGGATAATTAGCTTTTTAAAATCAATATTTTCTTTCGATAATATAGGCCATCAATTTTAAATTGAAGATAAAACCAGCCAGTATTTAATGCTTTGGGAAGCTTCAAGTAATCACGATCTTTGACCATAGTGTGCAGAACGTATCCCATTGGATTGGTAATTGTAATCTCGGTAGTTATTTTTTTTGAGAAATGAATCAATTTGTCTTCTTTGACAAGAGTAGGATACACGTGGAATTCATTCGCGTATATCGAGGATGCATGAACGAGGCTGAAGTCAATTTTACAAAGTCCACCGTTAAAGGTGCCTGCCCATAAATTACCTTGACTGTCATTTTCAAGACAAAGTATGTGGTTATCTGTCAGGTTTGAATTGCCTGTTGTTAGCTGCTGATAAGAAGCTTCATTTTTTGTGATAAGTCCTCCTGTTTCAGAGCCTATATAAATGGTTCCTTCATCTCCATGCTTTAAACAAAGCAAACTGTTCGCCGGCATTCCAGAATTAATCGCATTAAAAGAGATCCATGGACCTCCATCTCCTTGATCGGCAACCAATCCAGCTGCCGGAGAGATAAACCAAAGCATACCCTCAGTATCAATTTCAATATTTAAAGCCGAATTGTCTGGAATTCCTGAGCTAATAATGGTGTGGTTGACAAAGTTGTTGGAAGGGTCAAAATACAAAACACCTCCATTGATACTTCCCGCAAATTTCCTGCTTTCTCCAATACAGAGTGCCGTTATATTGTTGGATAGCAAACCATCATTGCTTGTCCACGAGCTCCATACGGATCTGTCATACATGTATACTCCCTCTGTGGTTGCAACCCATATATTGCCCTCGAGGTCTATTTCAATCGCCCTGACCAGAAAGTCTCCGAGTCCGGAATTCTCCGGGTTGTAGTTGGTCCAGTTGCTCCCGTCAAAGCAAAACAGTCCCCCTTGTATGGTTCCAACCCATAGCAAAGAGTCTCCGTCAGCTTTTATTGCTCTAATATCATCATTCCAAAGGTCACTGTTCAATGAATTGAACACGGTCCATTCGTTTTCGTTTTCAAACTTGGCTAGTCCTTGGTCTGTACCTATCCATAGGGTGTTTGCCTCGTATTCAAGGCAACGAACGGTATTAAAGGGTAAGGGGGAATTGGATATCGAAAATGAGCTGATAATCTGCGATTGCCCAATGTGGGCAATCGTAGAAAACAATAAAAGAAAAATGCAGTTAATGCAATTAGTCATTCTTTAGAATCAATCTCTCTGAATGGATTTCCTTACCAGCCTTAAGCTGAATTGAGTACATCCCATCTGACACGTTTTTTAAGTTAATTTGATGAGAAACCATTCCTTGAGAATCTTGGTGTTTTTTCTTGTAGATTCTTTTTCCTGAAGCATCAATGATTTCAATTTCTACTTTTTGGTTCTCGTTTAAACCATAGGTTATAAGAAATGTACCATTTGATGGATTTGGAGAAATGCTTACCGTATTCTCTATAGAGAGGTTATTGAAGTTTGCGCAGGACTCAACGATCACTTCAACACTCACAGATGAACTTGTGCATCCGTTTTCAGAGGACTGAACAAAGAATGTAGTAGAAGCTGTTAGAACGGGAGTTGAAAAATTAGAGCCCGTTCCAATCAATGTTCCACTTGCATCGAACCAATTTAGGGTACCCTGACCTGATGCACTCAATTGCGCCACTTCATTCACACAGATTGTAGTCCCATCTGCTACTGGAGCCTCTGGGTCAGCAACTGTGATCTGAACAGGTACCAATGCGCTTGTGCAGGTTCCATTTTCAATGACAACTTCCCAATCATAAAAATAATAGAAATATGAGGAGCTTGAAGTAGCGCCAATAATTGAAAGTATGTCGTTTAACACATAAGGATAGGTTGCTGAATTGTTGTTTCTATAAAGTCCTCCTGCAGGGATCTCAGTTCCTACGAGTTGATAGTTATAGCCCGTTGGAACATCAAAGTTTAGGTCTATTCTACTAGCGCCAGCTGGAAGGTTTTGCGTTACTGTTTCCAGTACAGTTCCAGTTTCATCTTGAAGCTCTACGGTCACATCTCCTCCGCTTAAGGCATAAACCAAAGCGCTCTTCAATGTAAATGACTCATAAGCGTGAAATATACTTCCTTGTTCTGAAGTCAGGTATCCACCACCACCAATACCATTGGTGTAAGGTTCTGCATTTAATGTGTTGGAATATATGTCTGTATTTTGGACCCAAAGGGTCATGTCTTCTACAAGAGGATTTGTCGTATAAATTGCTCCGCTTGATAAAAAGTTGCCATCATCATCAAACCAATCTACATCACCTGTTGATGTTGCTTCAAGTCCAACGTAGGTTCCCGAGCAAGCTGAAGCATCTGCAACAGCTGGTGCGTTAGGTACAACACTATTTACGACATACGGCAATGATGTATTTGATCCACAAAGGTTTGTTACAGTGCAGGAGTAGGAGCCAGGGGTGCTTATTAAAATACTCTGGGTTGTTTCTCCTGTAGACCAAAGGAATTCAGTACCAGCAGTTGCATTTAATGTGATCGATTGACCAGAACATAAGTTATTAGACTCATTGGAGGTAACCGTTGGAAGCACTCCTGAATTTGCGGGGTGCTGAAGTGTTAACGTTACAGGGACAGCCGTATAATTGTTATCATCGCTTTCTTCTTGGAAGTAGTTGTTCTTATCTACTTCCATTACGATGTAATAATCTCCATTACATGTGTTTTCTGGAACGTTGATCCACATACCATCTAGCCATTTACCATATACATCGGTCCAACCAGATGAAATTCCTTGTTCGACAATTGAGCAACCATAATTCCCGCCGCCTAAGTTCCAGTTGGTAAAATCTACATTTGCCATGACATTACCTCCGTTGTATGTCGTATTGTCATCTCTACAGTGTCCATAATATGTGCTTCCTACAGTCGTTCCACACGTTCCATAATCCATTAGGCAAAAACCAATTTTGGCCCCGTCTCCAACAATAGGCCAGCTTAAAGGGTCGGGGTTAGAAGTTGGGATTCTTAAAGTCATTACGGCCCAATCATCTACATGATTATGACCATGGCTTTCGTGATAGGTCATGCTACCAGTCCATGTGTCTTCAAAGGCCATAACATTTCCTTCCTTTTTATAGACCCTTTGTAAGAGCATTTGTTTTGGGTTTTCTTCTCCATTTGGACAAGTAAATTCACCCGAAGCACTTACGCCATAGATCGTGTCATTTCCGCATATAAATGCTCTATTTCCATTTGCGTCTTGTCCCCGAACGGTAAAGGAACCATTGCCAATGTTAGGCGTTGATCCTGTAACGCGAAGGCGTCCATCATCTGGACCTTGGTTCGTATAATTTGTACCTGCTCCAGTTTGAGGGTATTCAGTCCAGCCGTTATCAGAAATACCCATCCATGAGGCTGTTATGTCGGGTAGTAATAAACAATCGTTAGTTCCGTCTGTGCATTCGCAGCTCGTTGCATTGGTTGTGGTGCATTGTCCTGAGGCAAAAAAGCTAAAAGCAATACCCATTAAAAAGGTGAAGAAGTTTTTCATAGTTTGGTTTTTTTGGTTCCTAAATATAGCGATTTCTATGATGAATAAAGAATATTAGATGTTCAATAATAATCAACGTTGAAGCAATAGATTAATTATCTTTGGAACCCTATGATGGCCAAAATTTATAGTATTTTCAGGTTTCGTTGCCCAAGATGTTTGAAGGGTGATTTTTTTGAATCCAAGATTTACGACCTTCGGAAGCTAGGGAATGTTCTAAATGAATGCCCTAAGTGTAAAGTCAATTATATCCCGGAACCCGGATTTTATTTTGGTGCGATGTATGTTTCTTATGCCTTAGGTGTAGCGATTTTTGTTGCTGTTTGGGTGATTTCCAATTGGTTTTTCGGAGATATATCTGTTTGGGTTGAAATCTCAGTGCTTGTTTTTCTAATTGTTGCTTTGAGTCCACTTTTGTTTTCATTGTCAAAGATTATGTATGCAAATATTTTTATTCATTTTGACGAGACTATTTCTAAGAAACAAGAGGAATCAGTGAAAGAACTATAGTATTTAGAGCTATAGTTTTCTTAAATTGGCTGAATAACGATAACTTTATGTTTCAATAGAGTAGTACACTCTCTTAAAAATTATTAAATGCTTTTGGTCCCCCTTTTTTATTTTGACCAAGGCGTTTTTAGCAACAATTAATAAATTCCTTATGATAAAAGTTTTTAAAAATAACGCAGCACCCCAATTGAAATCTATCTATTCCTCATTGTTCTGTCTTCTATTTTTAATATTGACAACTCACTTTTTTGCCCAGGAAGATGGTGTTGTTGTGAATCAATTTGTTCCTTTAGTTATTCTTGACGCCGCAAGCGACCCTTATTCTTTTGACTTTAACGACGATGGTATTGTAGAATTCGTGTTTTTGGTTCAAGATTTAACTGGGGATACAATGATAGGAGGTCTACCGGCTACATACGCTGGAGCGGGGTCTGTAATGGATGCTGTGAATGGCCGTCCTGCAGGATCTATCTCGGAAGGTAGTAATGTATTTGACTTAATGAATTTGAATTTGGGCGAACAGGTTTCGTCTTCTTTAGACTTTGGAACGGATGATAGTTTTTCCTTGGCAATTGACCTCGTTATTAATAGTTCGGTAATTGGTCTTGTACCTTATCAATATGGTACTTTTCTTGGTTCTTCTGGTTATTTAGGAGCTGAATTTCTAATCGGTACAGAAACACACTACGGTTGGATTGAAATAGGTGTTTCTGCTGATGCGGGTCTAATTACCTTGTATTCTTATGGCTATGAATCTAATCCCAATACATCACCTATAATTATTAATCATTTAGGGGTCAATGAAATGGGGGGAGAGGGTATTTCAATTGTCAATTATGGAAACACTCTAACTGTTGAGCTTAGCAATGAATTGGTCGGAGGCGAATTGCGAATTTTTTCTTTGTCAGGAACTGAACTGCACAATGTCAAATTAGAAGATATTGAAAATGTAGTTGATTTAAATCATTTTGATACAGGTGTTTATATTGTTACTGCGCCATCAAAACAAGGCTTGACCAGTCAAAAGATTTTCGTTCATTAGTTCTCTAATTCTACAATTACTTTCTTCCTAAGTTCTGTCAGATAATCTGACATTTAGACATATTTCTTCTCTTTTAAGGGTTGTTTTGTCATAAAGCGCTCTTCTTTTTTGCTATGGCATATTAATTGACATTGGTTAGAAAAAAATATTACAATGGGAAAAATTATAGGAATTGACTTAGGAACAACAAACTCTTGTGTTTCGGTCATGGAAGGAAACGAACCAGTGGTTATATCGAATTCAGAAGGTAAAAGAACGACGCCTTCTGTTGTTGCTTTTGTTGAGGGCGGTGAACGTAAAGTAGGTGACCCAGCCAAAAGACAAGCCATTACGAATCCAACAAAAACAATATACTCTATTAAGAGATTTATGGGGTCTAGTTTTGATGATTGCAAAACTGAGATTTCAAGAATGCCATATAAAGTGGTTAAGGGAGAAAATAACACGCCACGTGTTCTAATTGACGATCGTAAATATTCTCCACAAGAGATTTCAGCAATGATTCTTCAGAAAATGAAGAAGACTGCGGAAGATTATTTAGGTCAAGAAGTTACAGAGGCGGTTGTAACTGTACCAGCATATTTTAATGACTCACAACGTCAAGCGACTAAAGAAGCAGGTGAAGTTGCCGGTTTAACGATTAAAAGAATAATCAATGAGCCAACTGCTGCAGCATTAGCATACGGACTTGATAAAAAAGGGATTGATCAAAAAATCGTTGTCTTTGATTTTGGTGGTGGAACACATGATGTTTCTATCCTTGAGTTGGGAGATGGTGTTTTTGAAGTATTGTCTACAGATGGTGACACGCACCTTGGTGGTGATGATGTTGATGAAACAATTATTGATTGGTTGGTTGCTGAATTTAAAAATGATGAAGGTTTAGATTTACGTCAGGATCCAATGGCGCTTCAGCGTTTGAAAGAAGCTGCTGAAAAAGCTAAAATTGAATTGTCTTCAACTACTTCAACGGAAATAAACCTTCCTTATATCATGCCTGTAAATGGTATTCCAAAGCATTTAGTTCGCACTTTACAACGTTCTAAATTTGAGCAGTTAATTTCTGAAATCGTTGAAAGAACAATTGCACCATGTAGATCAGCATTGAAGAATGCAGGTTTGTCTGCGGGTGATATTGACGAAGTAATTATTGTTGGTGGATCTACTAGAATCCCAGTTATTCAAGATGCTGTTAAGAATTTCTTTGGAAAATCTCCTTCTAAAGGGGTTAACCCTGATGAAGTTGTTGCAATTGGTGCTGCGATTCAAGGTGGTGTTTTAACTGGAGAGGTAAAAGATGTATTGTTACTAGATGTAACGCCTTTGTCATTAGGTATTGAAACAATGGGTGGTGTATTCACTAAATTGATTGAATCAAATACGACAATTCCAGCCAAGAAATCAGAGGTATTCTCTACAGCCTCAGACAACCAACCGTCTGTTGATATTCATGTTTTACAAGGAGAACGACCAATGGCGAATGATAACAAATCGCTAGGGAGATTTCAACTAAGCGATATTCCTGCTGCCCAAAGAGGTGTGCCTCAAATTGAAGTGACTTTTGATATTGATGCGAATGGAATTATGAATATTTCAGCAAAGGATAAAGGAACTGGTAAGGAGCAATCTATTAAGATTGAAGCTTCTTCAGGGTTGTCAGATCAAGAAATTGAAAGAATGAAAGCTGAAGCTGAGGCAAATGCTGAATCCGATCAGAAAATGAAAGAAGAAGTCGAGCTTGTAAACAAAGCTGATTCTACCATTTTTCAAACGGAGCGTCAAATTAAGGAGTATGGAGATAAATTACCTGCTGACAAAAAGCAACCGATTGAAGATGCATTAGCTGAATTGAAAAAAGAATTTGAAGCTAAAAACATGGAGAATCTAGAGCCAGCAATGGAAAAGTTAAACAATGTTTTCCAAGCAGCTTCTCAAGAAATGTACAATGCAACAAACCAAGAAGGTGCAGGTGAAGGAGCCGGTCAGCCTCAAGGTGAAGGAGCAGAGGATGCGCAAGAAGAAGTAACTGATGTCGACTTTGAAGAGGTCAGTGATAAAAAATAATAACGCATAATAGTTTAATAGTTATTGAATAAAAGGCACCTTCGGGTGCCTTTTTTAGATTTGAATAGCTCCAATAAGCAACTTAAGGTTACCCTCTTTGAAAAAATCATGCCCACATGAGATCTCTTTAAGTGCATTGGGGTATTCTAATTTACTTAAGAAGATGCGGGCTTGCTTGGTTCTAATTACCTGGTCATATTTCCCCATAATTAACTTAAAATCAATATCGTTGTCCACGATTGATTTCCTTATTAAAGGAATGTCTGGCGTTATTTTTCTAAACCCTCTCCATGTAATTGATGCTCTTTTAAAGTCTACTTGGTTGCTGGCGAATAATTGTATAAAGGCAAATACTTTAGGACGAATAAGTTTGAGACTCAGGGCTATTTTAGCAATGTGTATAAAGGACTTTGGGTTGTTTTCCCATGATTCGAATAACCTTCGGGCAAGTTTGTTGCGAGACGCTTTATTATAAAAGCTATTGTGATCCATCCCATCTGGGGATATAAGGTGCACTGTTTTTATCCATCGTTGATGTAAAGGTATTAATGCCAAAACGAATCTCCCACCTTGAGAGAAACCAATGAAATGGAATTGCTTTATGGTTTCTTTGTCGAGTATTCTTTGAAATAGTCGATTAAACTCAGTGATAGTGAGCGGTTCTTGTTCCACTCTATGCTCAGGGAAAAGAGAATTTCCATGATGGGGGAGGACAATAAGAATTAATTTTCGATTCTTTTTTTCTAAGAAAAGAAAGTCATTTACCTCTCTTCCATGCCCATGAATACAGATCAGTATTTCCTCCCCATGACCTTGCGTATAGTAAGTAAGACTTACATTCTCTTCTTCAACTTTATGAAACTTCATGATAAACGAAATTAAGCGATATGTTCCTTTTTTAGGACCTAAAAAGAGATTAATTAACATTGGTATTAAAACTTGTGTATAAACAAATTGAATAAATCACTTCAAATACTAGTAATTCAATTAAATTTGCTCTCGATTTATTGTGTTATATCGTTTCATTTAAATTGAACATTCTATGCCTAAAGATTCATCCATAAAGTCCATTTTAATTATTGGTAGCGGCCCTATTGTAATAGGTCAAGCTTGTGAATTTGATTATGCCGGTTCTCAGGCTGCGCGGTCTCTTCGTGAAGAAGGAATTGAAGTGACGTTAATTAATTCTAATCCGGCAACGATCATGACGGATAAGGTGGTTGCGGATAATATATATCTACAGCCCCTAGAACCAGAAAGTGTAAAGAAAATTCTCCAAAAGCATAAAATTGATGCTGTACTTCCAACTATGGGGGGGCAAACGGCATTGAATTTATGTATTAAGTGTGATGAGATGGGGATTTGGGAGGAGTACAATGTGAAAATTGTAGGAGTGAACATCGACGCTATTGAAATCACTGAAAACAGAGAGGCATTTCGTGATTTAATGAGTGAAATTGACGTTCCAATGGCACCTCAAAAAACGGCAAAATCATTCTTGGAAGGTAAAGAAATCGCACAAGAGTTTGGATTTCCTTTATGTATAAGGCCATCATATACGCTTGGAGGGTCAGGCGCATCTATATTGCATGATCCGAAGGAGTTTGACAATCTTTTAGAGAGAGGTCTTCAACTTTCCCCTATTCATGAGGTAATGATTGATAAGGCTCTATTGGGTTGGAAAGAATTTGAATTAGAACTTCTTAGGGATTCGAATGATAATGTTGTTATTATTTGTTCTATCGAGAACTTTGATCCGATGGGGATCCATACAGGAGATTCAATTACTGTCGCTCCAGCAATGACATTGTCAGATACAACCTTTCAGAGGATGAGAGATATGGCAATTAAGATGATGCGATCTATTGGTGAGTTTGCCGGTGGTTGCAATGTTCAGTTTGCTGTTTCTCCCGATGAAAAAGAAGAGATTATTGCCATAGAGATTAACCCAAGAGTTAGCCGGTCCTCGGCTTTGGCATCTAAGGCTACAGGTTATCCAATTGCAAAGATTGCATCAAAATTAGCTATAGGTTACCATCTAGATGAATTGCAAAATCAAATAACCAAAACGACATCTGCGCTTTTTGAGCCCACATTAGACTACGTTATTGTAAAGATACCGCGTTGGAACTTCAATAAATTCCCGGGTACTGATCGTCGATTAGGACTTCAGATGAAGTCTGTGGGAGAGGTGATGGGTATTGGAAGGTCTTTTCAGGAAGCCCTTCAAAAGGCTTGTCAATCCCTCGAAATCAACAGAAACGGTTTGGGTGCTGACGGACGAGAACTTACAAATCAGAATGAGATTCTACATTCTCTTGAAAATGCGAGTTGGAATAGGTTATTTCATATCTACGATGCAATCAAATTAGGAATCCCATTTAAAACGATTGTTGAAAAAACTAAAATTGACATTTGGTTCTTAAAGCAAATCGAAGACCTAATAAGGTTAGAAGATAAGATAGAGAAATTCCGTATTGATGATTTACCGAATGATTTGTTTTTTGAAGCAAAGCAAAAGGGATATGCGGATCGACAGATCGCTCATCTTGTAAGATGTTTGGAGTCAAAAGTATACGCCAAAAGAAATGAGATTGGACTCAATCGTGTTTATAAACTTGTTGATACTTGTGCTGCTGAATTTTCAGCACAAACACCCTATTATTATTCGACCTTTGAATTCGAAAATGAAAGTGTTGTTTCCGATAAAAAGAAAGTCATTGTATTGGGGTCTGGTCCGAATAGAATTGGTCAAGGGATAGAATTTGATTATTCATGTGTGCACGGTGTTCTTGCAGCAAAAGAGTGCGGGTATGAAACCATTATGATCAATTGCAATCCAGAAACGGTTTCTACAGATTTTGATACTGCAGATAAACTATATTTTGAGCCTGTATTCTGGGAGCATATCTACGATATTATTCAGCACGAAAAACCAGAAGGTGTTATTGTTCAATTGGGTGGGCAAACAGCACTTAAATTGGCAGAGAAATTAAGCCGGTATGGAATCAAGGTGCTTGGAACAAGCTTTGATGCTTTAGACCTTGCGGAAGATAGAGGACGATTTTCTAAACTTCTTGAATCAAATGACATTCCATTCCCAAAATATGGTGTTGTAGAAAGTGCGGAACAAGCTATCGAACTTTCTGATGACCTCGGTTTCCCTCTTTTGGTCAGACCTTCCTACGTTTTGGGTGGTCAGAAAATGAAAATTGTAATTAATAAGGATGAACTTGAGCATCACGTTGTAGATATTATCAACGAAATGGGCGACAATCAGATTCTTTTGGATCACTTTATAGGAGGTGCAATTGAAGCAGAGGCAGATGCCATTTGTGATGGTGAGGATGTGTACATTATAGGGATTATGCAACATATTGAGCCTGCAGGAATCCATTCTGGAGATTCTTATGCTGTTTTGCCTCCGTTTAATCTTGGAGATTTTGTACTGACTCAAATAGAAGATATTACGAAGAAAATTGCAGTTGAACTTCGAACGGTTGGTTTGATTAACGTTCAGTTTGCTATTAAGGATGATACAGTTTATGTAATCGAAGCCAATCCAAGAGCCTCTCGTACGGTTCCTTTTATTTCAAAAGCATACGACGAGCCTTATGTCAATTATGCGACTAAGGTGATGCTTGGAGAGAAGAAGGTGAAAGACTTTGATTTTGCTCCAAGGAAGAAAGGTTATGCTATTAAAATACCTGTTTTCTCTTATGAGAAATTCCCAGACGTCAAAAAAGAGCTTGGCCCTGAAATGAAGTCCACAGGTGAGGCGATTCGCTTTATTGATGATCTAAAGGATCCTTTTTTCACAAAAGTTTACTCTGAAAGAAATATGCATTTGTCACGTTAATGGCAATATTACCGGTTCCTAATTTCACTTTTTTTATATTTGTATCATGCTGCGTATAGAAGAAATTATGCAACCCGTAAAAGAAGAAATGAGTTCTTTTGAAACTTATTTCAAATCTGCATTGGAATCAAATGTCCCGTTGCTCGATAAGGTGACCCAATACATAGTGAAAAGAAAGGGGAAGCAAATGAGACCTCTTTTTGTTTTTCTCTCCTGCAGACTGTTTGGGGAGTCAAATGACACTACTTTCCATGCCGCTTCTCTTGTAGAGCTATTGCATACGGCAACTCTTGTCCATGATGATGTGGTCGATGATGCCAATGAGCGCAGAGGTTTCTTCTCTGTTAATGCTTTATGGAAGAATAAAATTGCGGTTCTGGTAGGTGACTTTATGTTGTCCAAAATTCTTTTACTTTCTATTGAAAAAGGAAACATTGATTTACTTGAGGTTGTTGCACGTTCGGTAAAAGAGATGAGTGAGGGTGAGCTTTTACAAATGGAAAAAGCACGTTCATTAGATATTACTGAGGAAGTATATATTGAGGTTATCAAAAAAAAGACAGCATCCCTTATATCAACATGTTGTGAGGCGGGCGCTATAAGTATCGGTGCTACTGAACAAAGGGAAAAGATGCGGGTTTTTGGAGAGAAGGTAGGGCTCGCGTTTCAAATAAAGGATGATATTTTCGACTATGGCACTCCTAATAAAATAGGGAAACCAACAGGGATTGATATTAGAGAACAAAAAATGACGCTTCCTTTAATTTATACGCTTGAGAATTGTCCTCCAAAGATTCAAGCTGAGCTCAAGAATATTGTAAAAAACCACAATGAGAATAGTGCTAAAGTTAAGCGTGCTACTGATTTGGTTATTGAATTTGGTGGGATCTCTTATGCTTATAAAAGGATGAATGAATATGCGCAAGAGGCATTAGAAATTTTAAGTGAATTCCCTGATAATGAAGCAAAAGAGTCCTTAAAGGGATTGGTCAAGTACACGATGAATAGGGAGAAATAATATGCGATCAATAGTTTACTTAATGGTTTTATCGGCCCTTGTGATGTCTTGTAATGAGGGTGTTGCGACAAATAGTCATACACCCATTAATCCCCATGTAAAAGAAATTCTTGTCGATTCATTAGATGGTGAGTATAAGGAATGGTATCCTGGTAGATCACAATTAAAATTCCAGGGTTCTTTGGACCAGCAGGGGAGACGTCATGGTATATGGATGCATTACCTAGAGTCTGGTCTTGAAAAATCAATGAGTACCTATACGCATGGCTCACGAGAAGGATTTTCCATTGTTAGGTATGACAACGGTACTCTATTTTATCGAGGAGAATATCAAAACGATATAAAAACAGGTTTATGGACTACTTATGACCCTCAGGGAAATGTAAAGTCTGAAATTAATTATGAAACTCAACCGTGAGTAACATCCCAAAACATATCGTAGATGAAATCATGCAGACCGCCATTGTAGAGGAGGTTATAGGTGATTTTGTTCAGCTAAAAAGAGCCGGGTCAAACTTAAAGGGTTTGAGTCCTTTTACGGATGAAAAGACACCTTCTTTTGTCGTTTCTCCTGCAAAACAGATTTTCAAATGTTTTTCAACAGGGTTGGGTGGTACGGTGGTTACTTTCCTGATGGAAAAAGAGCATTTCACTTATCCTGAAGCATTGAGGTGGTTGGCTGATAAGTATGGGATAAATATCCCCGAACCTCGAGAACAAACCAAAGAAGAACTGGCTCAAATCTCTGAAAAAGAGAGCCTATTTGTTATTAATGACTTTGCAAATCAATACTTTCAAAAGAATATTAAAGAAAATAAGGAAGGGAAAGCTATAGGACTAACTTATTTTACGGAAAGAGGCTTTACCCAAGAAACTATAGAGACTTTTCAATTGGGTTATTGCTTAGACGTTAGTGATGCTTTTACAAAAGTAGCACTTGCAAAAGGATACAATATTGAGTATTTGACTAAAGTAGGCCTGACCAAACAGAAAGAGGATTATACTTTTGATTTTTACAGGGGAAGAGTTTTGTTTCCTATCCATAGTATTTCTGGTCGTGTACTAGGCTTTGGCGGAAGAACCCTCAAGAATGATAAAAAAGTTGCCAAGTACTACAATTCTCCCGAGAGTCCAATTTATAATAAGAGCGAAATTCTATATGGATTGTATTTTTCAAAAGGGGCCATCATTAAAAATGATGAATGCCTTCTTTGTGAGGGGTATACTGATGTGATTTCAATGTTTCAATCGGGAGTCACCAATGTGGTCTCCTCTTCAGGGACCTCCTTGACCAGGGAGCAGGTTCGTTTGGTTAAAAGATATACAAAAAACTTAACCATTCTTTACGATGGGGATGCCGCTGGAATTAAGGCATCGTTTAGAGGGATTGACTTAATACTTGAAGAAGGCTTGAATGTTCAGGTTGTTTTGTTTCCAGATGGCGAGGATCCAGATTCTTATGCTAAAAATCATTCCTTGGTTGAGATCCAAGCGATGATTTCTGAAAAGAAACAAGACTTTATTTCTTTTAAGGCTTCTGTTCTTATTGATGGTTCGGACAACGATCCTATTCAACGATCAAAATTGATAAGAGAGGTCGTTCAATCTGTTGCTTTAATACCTGATCAAATCACGCGCAGTGTATATGTTCAGGAGATTGCTAAGAAATTTGAAATTAATGAACAGACGATTTCAAATGAGCTGATGAAGCTCTTGCGAGCAAAGCTTACCAAGGGGCAACAAGGAACAAATTCTTACCAAGAACAAATACCCGTTCCACAGCAAACAGTCATTCAGCCGACTATCGAAAATAAAAATGAAGCACCATCGTTTGAGTATGAGCTAGATTTAATAAGATTGATGGTGCTTTTTGGAACGAGAGAGATCCTTATTTCTGATGAAGATGAGGATGAAGAGAAAGAAAAGACGAGTGTTATTGAATTGATTCATGGTGAGCTCTCAAGTGACGAGCTTGTATTTGAAACTCCTCTATATAAAATGATTTATAATGAATTTGCAACAAACCTTCAAAATCAAGTTCTTTTGTCGACTTCCTATTTTAAGAACCTAGAAAATCAAAAAATCGTATCTTTCGTATCTCATTTACAGAGTAGTGATATTGAGTTAAGCTATAATTGGATAGATAAATACAATATTATAACGAAGTCGGAAGGGGATGATATCTACAAATCGGTCATGAATTCTGTTTATAATTTCAAGTATCACAAAGTGGATGAAGTGATTTTAAAAATAAAAAACGAGATAAAAGACGGAGGTGCAGAGGGAGATGCAGTCCTTGAATTGTTGGCTGAGCAAATGAGTTACGAGAAAATAAAAAAACGTCTTTCCGAAATGCTAGGTAGAATAATAATAAAATAATGAGTGAAATACTTTTCCATAGTGGGCCTTTTGATGTGAATGCATGGAATATTCTAATTATTGGATTGATTTTCTTTCTTGCCTTTAAAGGAAAGAAAGAAGCCTTAAAATTACTTGATAAGTACGTTGCCAAAACGGAAATAAACATAAAGGGTAAAAAGCTTGCGCGTCTAAAGTTGATTAGTCAAAGTGTTTATTTTCTAGCCTTTTACCTTTGTATTCTCAGCTTGAGAGTGAATAACCCCACTGTTGATTTTAATGACATGTTAGATTATCCGATTTTTAAGATTGGAGACTTTAAATTTTCATTTTACCATATCATTGTCATTCTAACGGTGCTGTTTTCCGCGAGAATTTCGGTGTTTTTCTCAAAGCTATATCTACTCAAAAGGCTTCGGGTGAATCCCGCGCACGATGAGGGTAATGAATATATTTATACGCAATTAGCGAAGTATGTTATTTATGTTTTTGCTTTTCTTTTCTGCTTTCAAGCATTAGACATTCCGCTTACGAATCTCTTTATTGGTTCTACTGCCGTATTGGTGGGGGTTGGTTTAGGTCTTCAAGATGCATTTAGAGATTTAATTGCAGGTTTTATTTTATTACTTGAAGGTAATATCAGGGTAGGAGATGTGATCAAGATATCTTCGACTTCAGATCAGGACGAATTGGTTGTTCGCATTAAAAAAATAAATATCAGAACCACCCAAATTCAAACATGGGAAGGAAATGTTCTCGTGATCCCGAATACCTTGTTGACTCGGGAGAAAGTTGAAAATTGGAGCCATGGTTCTAAGCTTACTCGTTTTATCATCAATGTTTCTGTGGCATACGGAACGAATACTGAGTTGGTAAAAGACTTGCTCAAAGAGGCTGCTAATTCTCATCCAAAGGTAAAAAAGACCCATCAAATTATTGTTCGACTTGCTGATTTTGGTGAGAACGGTTTGGAGCTTGAATTGATCTTTTGGGCGGACCAACATTGGGATGTTAAAACCTATAAGTCTGAGATCCGATTTGAAATTGATCGTTTATTCAGAAAGAATGACATCCGTATTCCCTTTCCTCAGCGTACCTTACATATGCCCTCCCAGGACTAAGATAGGCATTTCTTATACGCTGCAATGGCCGCTTCGATTCCTAGATATAATGCATCTGACACGATGGCATGTCCTATTGAAACTTCAGAAAGGAACTTAACCTGATTTTTAAAGTAGTTGAGGTTTTGTAGGCTTAGGTCATGTCCTGCATTAATTCTTAAGCCTAATTTATTAGCGATTTCTGCCGCACTGACGTAATTGGCTACAGCCATCTCTGGATCTTTATGGAAGTCATTTGCAAAGGGCCCTGTGTAGAGCTCTATGGCATCTGCTTTGACATCATGGGCAAGGTGCATACTTTCAATATCTGCGTTAACAAATATGGAGGACCTTACGCCAAGCGATTGGAGCTCCTGAATCGTTTCTATGAGCTGTTTCTTATTCTTTGCTATATCCCATCCATTGTCGGATGTTAAAACACCAGGTGGGTCGGGAACAAGCGTGGCCTGCATAGGCAATACATCTTTGATTATTTGCATATACCTTTCGTCAGGATAGCCCTCAATATTAAATTCCGTTTGAACAATAGGTGCTAAATCATAAATATCGTGGGTAGTAATATGTCGTTCATCAGGTCTTGGATGTACTGTTATTCCATTGGCTCCAAACCGTTCACAATCTTTTGCGAATTGAAGGATATCGGGCAGGGCACCACCTCTTGCGTTGCGCAGGGTAGCAATTTTATTAATATTGACACTCAAATTAATCATGGCACTAATTTTGAAGTAGTAAATTTACAAACTCTTAAATGATTTAACTACTTTGCATGTCATGAACGCTATAGATTTAATAACATATGATATCCCGCCTCTCGTTCATACCGATACAGGGGAAAAGGCTATGAATTGGATGGATGAGTTCAAGGTTTCACACCTTCCTGTTTTAAAAAACGGCAATTACGTTGGTCTTGTTTCTGAAACAGATATTCTAGATAAGTTGGATTTTAGTGAAAACTTAGATGTACTCTTTCAACATTTACCGCGTCCATATGTTAAAGCTGACACACACCTCTTTGAGATTTTAGCCAAAATATCAGAATTTAAAATAAGTGTAATGCCTATTTTAGATGCCCAGGAAAAATACTTAGGCTGTACGAATATATTTGAGCTCATGACAACGATAGCGAATACATCTAGTATTAAAGAAAAAGGTGGAATATTGGTATTAGAGGTGAGCCAGTCTGATTATTCGATGGCTCAAATAGGTCAAATTGTAGAGAGTAATAATGCGAAAATATTAAGTTCAACGATATTGTCTGACGCTTCGTCTACCAATTTAGATATTACATTAAAGATAAATCAACTCGACTTAACTCATATCATTCGAACTTTTGAACGCTATGATTATGTGGTTAAGGCACAGTATCAAAATGGAATGGACTCTGACGATTTAAAATTGCGTTACGACATTCTGATGAATTATTTGAAATACTAATTATGCGAGTAGCAATCTACGGAAGGAAAATAACCAAGCAGACCTTACCTGCGTTCAAAGAAGTCTTTGAGACGATTGGTTCATTTGGATGGAAAATGATTCTTGAAGAAGAAATGTCAAAATCTCTTGCGCAAAAAAGTATTTTAGATTTTCCTTTTGAAACTTTTTCTTCCTCCAAGGATTTAAGCTCTGGGGTCGATTTAATGATCAGTATAGGAGGAGATGGAACCTTTCTAAGGTCAGTTAATTACATCCGAAGTTCAGGATTTCCTATTCTCGGGATTAATACGGGGAGACTGGGATTTTTAGCAAATGTATCTAAAGAGAATATTCAAGAAGCCCTAGGTTTGGTTCGGGATAAAAAATATATTTATCAGGAAAGATCTTTACTCAAGGTTCATGCTGATGATGGCTTGTTAGAAAACGATTTTTTTGCAATGAATGAGTTGGCATTGCATAAAAAAGACTCTTCATCTATGATGACAGTTCGGGTGTCCTTAGATGGAAACTTTCTGAATACCTACTGGTCTGATGGTTTAATTGTTTCCACTCCGACGGGTTCAACTGCTTATAATTTAAGCTGTGGAGGTCCTATAGTAACTCCAGGATGTCAGGTACATATTGTTACACCAATTGCGCCGCACAACCTAAACGTAAGACCGATGGTTATTCCTGACCACATGCCGATCACATTAAATATCGAGGGAAGAGGTAGGTCTTACTTATTAAGTTTAGACGGTAAATCAATAAGTATCCGTCAGGGGCAAGAAATCGTTATAAAAAAAGCAGATTTCATGATCAAAGTCATTAAATTTGAAAACAATAATTTTTTAGATACAATTAGAAATAAAATGCTTTGGGGCATTGATAACAGAAATTAAATGAAAATGAAAATCTCCACATTTGCGCTATTCCTTATGATGGCATCAAGTACATTCAGTCAGTCGACTTTAAACTCAAAAATTGACAGTGTATCTTATTTGATCGGTCAATCGATTGCGACCAATGTTCTTCGTGATTTAAGCGAAGCCAATAAAGTACTTGTAGTACAAGGGTTAACTGACGGTTTAAATACCTCAGAGCCCTTAATATCAGACCCTGGAAACACCATTATTAGCTCTTATTTTCAGAATAAAAACAATAAAAAGGCAGAAGCATCAGAAAAAGACAATTTGATTCTCAAGGTTGAGGGTGAGAAATTCCTAGAGGAAAATAAAAAGAATAAGGACATTCAAGTGACGGCATCTGGCCTACAGTATAAGGTCATGCGAAAAGGAAGTGGTGAGAAGCCTGTGGCTACCTCCAAAGTGAAGGTGCATTACCATGGTACCACGCCGAAAGGAGAGGTTTTTGACAGTTCTGTTGACCGAGGCGAGCCTATCGAATTTGGCTTGAATCAGGTGATTCCTGGTTGGACAGAGGGGCTACAACTGATGACTGTGGGTTCTAAATTCATGTTCTTTATTCCTCAGGAGCTTGCATACGGTGCAACGCCTAGACCTGGATCTCCTATTAAGCCTTTTATGCCTTTAATCTTTGAGGTGGAATTGTTAGGTTTCACAAACAAATAACTAAAACTTTAATTCAAATGAAAAAACTCATTTACGTATTTTCGCTCCTATTTTGGAGCTGTACTTTCCATGCTCAACAATCAGATTTAGAGGATGGTATGTATGCTGAATTCACCACCAATAAAGGAGCAATCCTGTGTCAGTTGGAATTTGAGAAAACTCCGATGACTGTAGGTAATTTTATTGGATTGGCCGAGGGGAAATTCTCTGTTGATGGTATAGTGATCAAGGCACCCTATTATGATGGTTTGAAATTCCACCGCGTTATTGCCGATTTTATGATCCAAGGTGGCTGTCCTCTTGGTAATGGTACAGGTGATCCGGGGTATAAGTTTTATGATGAAATAGCGGAGGGCTTGGTTCACAGTAGTCCCGGTATTTTATCTATGGCCAATTCAGGAGCAAACACCAATGGAAGTCAATTTTTTATTACGCACAAAGCGACGTCATGGTTGGACGGGAAGCATACGGTATTCGGTCATGTATTAAAGGGAATGGATATTGTAAATAAGATTGAGAAAGATGATGTCATTAAAAACCTGAAAATCATACGTATTGGTAAAGCGGCAAATAAGTTTGATGCAATAACAGCTTTTCACGCGGTATACGATCCTATGAAATCACTTGAGGAGTCTCGAGGAAAAGAGATCGCGCTTATTTCAGCAATGTCTGAGAAAGATTATAGCAAGTATATGTATAAGAAAGTAAAAAAGAAATTCCGTCGTGCGAAGCGAACTGAATCAGGGTTGGTATACGTTAAGGATAGAAAACGTAAGAAATCTAAAAAAGGTGATCGTCCTACCTTAGAAGAAGGTATGGAGGTTACTCTTCATTATACTGGGTCCTTGAGGGCTGATGGTAAAAAATTCGATTCTTCTTTAGATCGAAACCAGCCATTTAATTTTCGCTATAAGGTTCAAAAAATGATTCCTGGTTTTGAAGAGGGAATTGCCCTAATTGGTAAAGGCGAAAAGATTAAAATAATCATCCCTTATTACCAGGCTTATGGAAAATCAGGAAAAAAAGGAGCGATACCTCCTTATTCAGATTTAGTTTTTGATATCGAGCTTCTTGATTTCAAGGAAGCTAATAAAGGTGCTTCTGGCCATGATAACCATGATGGTCACGGTCACGAAGGTCATAACCACGATCGTTAGTTGGTGAAAACATATTGAATGATGTTGGCTCCCATTTCGAGTGCTTCTTTTCTTTTACTTTCAGAATCATTGTGCACATTCGCATCCTCCCAGCCATCACTAAGATCGGTTTCATAGGTGTACAAGCAGACCAACCGCCCATTTAGGTAGATACCAAAAGCTTGAGCTGCTTTTCCATCATGTTCATGAATCTTAGGTATGCCCTGAAAGTCGAATGTTTGATGAAATATGGGGTGGTTTGCAGGGATTTCAATCAGTTCTTCCTGTGGGAAAATTTTTTTAAGCTCTACGCGAATGAAAGGGTCCATTCCGTAATTATCATCAATATGTAAAAAACCACCAGCTTCAAAATACAACCTAAGGTTAGAAGCCTCTAATCGAGATAAGACAACATTCCCATGTCCTGTCATGTGTATGAAAGGGTATCTAAATAAATCCTTACTCCCTGCTTCAACATAGGGAACGTCTTCTTCATTTAGATTCGTTTCTAGGGAACTGTTACAGAATTTAATGAGGTTGGGTAATGCAGTTGGGTTTGCATAGTAATCGCCTCCTCCATTGTATTTCAAAACAGCTAGTGTTATCTTTTTTTGTGAAAGGTAAGCGAAAGGCAATAGTAAGAATGCGATGAGGTAAAAGAATTTCATAGAGCTTAAAAGTACAAATTAAGAAGATATATAAAGCATCAAAATAGCGAGCAGGGAAGCGATGATTCCAACGGTTTTCTTTATGTTTAAAGCCTCCTTATAGGCAAGCAATCCCATGAACACGGAAAGAACGACAACCGAGACATTCACCAGTGCTAAAATACTTGAGTCACTCCAAGGGATCGCATTGTAAGATTCTAACAGAAAGTAAATTGAATAATAATTTGGGATTCCAAGAAGGAGACCAGCAATGGCATTTTTATAATGGAATGGTGCTGCCTTAGCCCTAAGTATTTGAATCAAACAAACGACAAGGCCGATGATGAAAGCGGCTCCAAATCCAAAAGCTGTAAATAAGGAAGCGCTTATATGATTCAAGGCATGGTTTTGTGCATAGTTTAAATTGAGATCCAAAAGGCCACTCCCTACGAATAGAATGATCAGCATATAGGCTGATGTTTTTTTTGTATCCGAAGCTCCTGGAGCTGCGATTAAATAGACGCCTATCAGGGCCAATACTATTCCGATTACCTTTGTGTACGATACGTCTTCATTATATAAAAGAATCATTCCAATCATAGAAACAGCCATGCTCATTTTGACCGCAACTGATGTAGCAGCAATTCCATTTTTTTGAGAGCTAATGGCCATTAAAATAAATAAGGAGATGAAAAGTAGGGCTGAAAAAGCAACAAAGGGAAGCCAATCCAAATGAATGAATGTCTCTTTAGAGATTTCTTTGAAATTAATGAAGTAACCACATAGAAAAGCGGTTAGGTAGTTAATGACAATGGCTTGAAAGGTATGAATATTGAATTTCTCAAAAATTCTAAAGATCACAAAAATCAATGTAGAACAAACAACTGTGCCTATAAGCGCAATCATTTTCTTTTGAAATAATAAAGCATGTCTTTTCCTATAGGAATTGATTTAACCGGAATCTTGTTGATCACAGGGGCCTTATATCCTTCTCGGAAATAGGTTTGACCGACAATAACGCGTGCCTCATCCCATACGTTATCAATGATGAAGTATTGTAGGGTTCGACTACCCCCTTCAACAAATACAGATTGAATACCTCTTTTGTACAATTCATCTAGAATATTCTTCGTACTTGTTTCTTTGATTTTCACCCATTCTATATTGTTTTCTTGGGCATCTTTTATTCTATTGAAAACGATAGTAGGAGCTTCTTTTGAATAAACATTTAGGGATTCACTGATTTGGAGCTGGCTATCGATAACCAATCGAATCGGGTTCATTCCTCCATATTCTCGAACAGTTAATGATGGGTTGTCGTTAATGATTGTATTGCGCCCAACCAGTATGCTTTGCTCTTCGCTTCGCCACTTGTGAACCAGTGTTTTAGTTTCGGGAGCAGAGATCCAATTTATTTTTTGTGTATCATCATCTCTTAAACGATCTAAAAAACCATCTAATGTCTGTGCCCATTTAAGAATAACATATGGGCGTTGCTTTTGGTGAAAAGTGAAAAATCGTTTATTGAGTTCCAAGCATTGATCTTGTAAAACCCCTTCTTTGACGTGAACCCCCGCATTAGTTAGCTTAGCAATACCTTTTCCGCCAACCAATGGATTAGGATCCTGTGTTCCAATGATCACCTCTGGTATTCCATGTTTAATAATTAAATCAGCACAGGGCGCTGTTTTTCCAATATGTGAACAGGGTTCTAACGAAACATATAATTTGGACTTTTTAAGACCCTCCTTTGAAACTACTTTTGCTATAGCAATAGCCTCAGCATGAGGCCCGCCATATATCTCGTGATACCCTTCTCCAATTATTTTATTTTCGAGTACGATTACACAACCGACCATAGGATTAGGCGCAACCGCTCTTATTCCTTTTTTAGCAAGATCAATACATCTTTGTATGTAAATTTCATCAGTCATTCAAATTCGATATCTATCTGAAAACCCCTACAATAATTAAGGATTTAGTGTTAAAGAAGATTTCTTCTAAATTACTTTAAAATTAACAAATTGACTGGAAAAATGGCCAAGACAAGGAATAGGATTGTCCTTATTTTTGAAGAGATTCAGTAATGGTGAAGGTCAGCATGCCTTTTAAATAGGAACGACTAGTTTTGGTATTCAATCTTCCCTTTGTTGTCATACCAAATAGCTTCTATTCGGTCTCCTAGCTTATATAGTTCATAGCTTTTGATGTTTCCATCAATAAAATAGGTTATGTACTCACCATCGTAATCTCCACTGGTAAAAACACCATGCTCCCATACAACGCCGTCATGATAAAACTCAAAAAACTCACCGTTTTTCTTGCCTTCGATGTAGTTGCATTTTACAGATACCTGGCCATTTTTATAATATTCTCGGTATTCCCCATGAAGCTCGGAGTTCTTATAGTTTTCCTCTTCTTTAATCTGACCGTTTAAATAGTAGGTGTTCTTTTTAGAGACAAATTCGTAGGTTCCAGAACCTGAATAAGTCACAACAAGTTTTTTCTCACCAGAATCATAGCGCTCAACAATTTCTTCCCTTTTTTCGGAGCTACTAACCGTACCTTTATTGTCTTTTTGTTTTAGGCGATTGATCTCTGCTTTGAGTTCCTGTATTTCTTTTTCAGCATCACCTTTTGAGCAACTCAAAGAAGCGATTGCTATGATAAATAAAAAAGTAAAATTCTTAATCGACATTATCCTTGTTCTCGTTAAATAAATATTACAAAATCAATAGAAACCACTGATTTCTTTGTATAAAGATGCAATTTAACGCAAAAAGTTGCCTACAGACTATTAAAGAGAAAAATAAAGTGCGCTATTAAAGATTAGGAGTTTCTATGGCTTAGGGTGTCTTAAAAAAGAAACTTCAATAGATTCGTATGAGAACAATTTACACGTATAAGCAATAGCGAAAGTAAGAACGCTTAATTTCAGAATAACTAACATATAGAAAAGAATACTTTAAGAACAAGCAAAATTATGATTTGCATCAAGTCTTGTGAGGTTATTGCCGTCAAAAGACAATAAGTACGATGTTGAACGTTAAAAATAAAATAACCAATGACGCTTGCGCTATGGTGTAATAGAATTACTCTGAATTACGATTCATTTCTTCATCTTGTTCTTTATTGGCTTTGCTAATCATTGACAAATAAGTGGCCATATAAGCACAGAAAATAACTAGGCCAACGATAAACATGACTGTATTATTCATGGTTTTTAAGTTTTTGTTGATTAGTCTCTCTTCTAATTTGTCTTATAGCTACTGAGAACCCAAGAATTGATGGTACCCAAATCCCGACGAAAATACCTTCAAGTTTGCTCCCTGTAAACCAGAGTGAAACGGAAAATAAAAAAGAAAGGAAGGCCAGAAAAACGGGGTAGTAGGATGACCAAATTTGTATTAGTTTCATAGTATTAGGTTTGAAAATTATAGTTGTAAAAAAGAAATAATTGAATTTCGTTTAACTTACTTTTAACAAAGCTTAGGCGTGATTTGTTCAAAAAAGCAAGAACGCTTAATGTCAGAATGAATACCAGAGAGAAAACAATGCTAAAAGAGAAAGCAGAAAGGAAGCGAATTTCTTTAAGTCAATTAATACGAGTGTATTGTAAAAGCAATAATTAAACGATTAACAAAAAAAACGAATGATTACTCTACGCTAAATACTTTCTCTGTAATTCTCAGCATGGGCATAGATAAGCGTTGTATTGTGTTTAAAAGTGCTTTTGCGACCAATTAGGACAACTATTTGGGTGAGGTTTTTGAAGAGATTTTATTTGCATTGTAAACCAATTGAGTTCACAAGCAATACTGCTTTCAGACTTGGTTGAAATTCAGAAGAACAATCAACTACATCACCTATTTGATAAACGTCATTACTTTGAGAGGGTAGAACATATTATAGTTCTTATTGAACACTCATACCATATGAAATAAGTTCGGAGAGCTCTAAAACAAAGAATAAAACCAATTTTACAATTGGTTTAGTATGGCCGTTTTTATAGTCTCTTTAGAGTGACCGCCGCCTAAATACCTTTCGACTTCGGCTCCATCATTATAGATGACAATTGTTGGAAACCCTTCCACGCCATGTGCATCAACAATATCTGGATAATCTTCATATTCGACCTCTCCAAAATAAACATTAGACAAGCCAATATCCATTGCGACTTCAATAACTGCGGGTCGTTGACTTTGGCACACACTGCACCAACTGGCATGAAAAAAGACCATGGAAACGCCTGACTCGAGTTCAGATGTTATTTGAGAAAGCGACGTGATTTCCTGTAAGCCCATAATAGATTCACTTTGAACCTCTTCTTTGTCACATGAAAAAAGAGCGACAATAATTAAAATGAAGAATATGTTTTTCATAGTTTAAATTAAAGTGTAATCAATAAAGGGTATGTTTCAATATGTCATGATAACGAATAAATATTTAAAAAGTTGTAAAAATTAATTTCAGAAACTAAGCAATATTTATTTGAAGTAAATACGCTTTTACAATTCAGAGTAGCAAAGTTCAGAAAGAAAATTCAATGAGCTCAGGGAGACCCTTTGGTTTTTAAGTATTCGATTTTATTAAAATAATAAGTGCATAAAAAAAGGGGCAAGAAGATTGCCCCTTTTATTCTTATAAATTTAAACTTCTATCTATCTGTCAAGATTTTAAACGCCTCGATCTTACTCACAGCATCCTTTGTAGCAGAAGCATCTACCTTCCATGAGCCTTCTTCGTTTTTAGCACCTGTGAATGTAAATTTTGCCTTGCTTCCTGGTTCGCCCATCATGAAATCAAGAAATTGACTACCATCACTATCATTAGTTCTCATCTCTCCGCTCATTACTGTAGACATCTCTATCGTTTTACCATTCTCATCTAAAGCTATCGCCGAAACGAATACTTGATTGTATTTCGCTTTACCTGTGAAAGTTTTAACGACTTCGAATTCACAAGAAACCTCAAGGCCTCCATTTGAACCAATAACCAACTCAGCCTCTGCACCATCCGTCAACTTGAAAAAGGCTTTATCCATATTGGATATTTTAAAGTTTGCATGAGGTATTTTTCTGTTTTCCACTTTCTCCACTATTTTCTCAGCTTCAGTAGTGTTTGAATCAGAAGCTTCAGTTTTAGAGTTTTCTGATGAATCACCGCATGAACCTAAAACAAGTGGCATAATTAATAATGTTGTA
>CAJJCU010000113.1 GCA_905182775.1 uncultured Flavobacteriales bacterium | reverse complement strand
TCTGGTGGACAACGCAAAGCATCCATTGCACGGTCCAGCTTGGTGTCAAGTTCCCATGCATCAAGTGCATCAATCTGATCAGAGACCTGCCCTTGGCGCGCAATAAGCTTGTCCATTTTGTCCGGGTCATTCAAAACAGCTTCGTCCATGAACGAGGCATTGATCTCTTCATACTCCTTAAGCACATCAACGGTTTCTTGACATCCCTCCATGACGATTTCCTTGACTGTTTTACTTAGATCAAGTTCGGGCTCTTGCGGCAAATAGCCGACGGAATAACCCGGGGAAAAAACAACATCACCTTGATAGGCTTGGTCTAAGCCCGCTATGATTTTCATCACCGTAGACTTTCCCGAACCATTAAGACCTATAATACCAATCTTGGCCCCATAGAAAAAAGACAAGTGAATGTTCTTTATGATTTGTTTTCCTTGAGGAGTATTCTTTGTAACCCCTACCATTGAAAAAATTACCTTTTTATCGTCAGACATAATTATTTAAATATTTTATTGATGTAAACCTTCCATTTGGCCAAACGGAATAATAAAGAAGTTTTAAGAACGCCCATTCCATAGGTGACCGAGCGGCTAAAGTTAATTGATGAAGAATCATCAAAGTATTTTGTTGGACAAGAGACCTCTCCTATTTCAAAACCTGCAAAGCACAATTGAGCAAGCATTTGATTGTCGAAGACAAAGTCATTTGAGTTTTTATGAATGTCTATTTTTTCAAAGACTTCTTTTGAGAAGGCTCTATACCCTGTATGGTATTCAGAAAGATTTTGACGCATTAATAGATTTTGAAAAAAAGTAAGCAAGCGATTCGCTACATACTTATAGCGCGGCATCCCTCCCTTCAAGGCGCCATTCCCTAAAATCCTTGACCCTAAAACAACAGGATAAACATCAAAGGCAACCATAGAAGCAATTGAATGAATCAACTTTGGCGTGTATTGGTAATCTGGATGAAGCATAATAATGATATCCGAACCCAAGGACAAGGCTTTTTCGTAGCAGGACTTTTGGTTCCCCCCATATCCCTTGTTAGATTGGTGGCTAATCACATGGGCTATGCCAAGTTCTTTCGCTTTCCCAGTCGTATTGTCATTACTGGCATCATCTACAAGAATTACAATATCAACAATATCTAAAGGGATTTCTAGATAGGTTTGCTGAAGGGTTTGCGCAGCATTGTAGGCGGGAAGCACTACCGATATTTGTTTTCCATTTAACACGAGGTTAAAAATAATCAGGATTAGTGAAATGAGCACGAATTTAAACCACCGAATCAATCTTTCCTTAAATTTGTATCATGAATGGTCTCCCACCACTTGCAGAAAGAATGCGTCCTAAGAATCTAGAAGATTACATTGGACAAGAACACTTGCTCTCTGAAAACGCACCTTTAACGCGCGCACTAGAAGCTGGGGTGATTCCATCTATGATCTTTTGGGGCCCACCAGGCGTGGGAAAAACCACTCTTGCCTATCTCATTGCCGAGAAGCTTAAAAAGACTATACACACCTTATCTGCCATATCCTCAGGTGTGAAAGATGTGCGAGAGGTGATCGCAAAAGTCCAGAATGCAGGCATGTTTCAAGAAAAAGGTACAATTCTATTTATTGATGAAATTCATCGTTTTTCGAAATCCCAACAAGACTCCTTATTAGGCGCTGTCGAAAAAGGAATCGTAACCCTAATTGGTGCGACCACAGAAAACCCCTCCTTTGAAGTGATCTCGGCCCTACTATCTAGGTGTCATGTGTATACCCTAAAAGACCACACAAAAAAGGATCTGATAGCCCTTTTAGATCGTGCTGTAAAAAAAGATTCAATCTTGTCTAGGAGAAAAGTAAAGTTCAAGGAATACGAGAGTTTACTTGCTATATCGGGTGGAGATGCTAGGAAGATATTAAACGTATTTGAAATACTAATCAGCTCCTTTCCAGAGAACAAAACATTAAACATCACCAATACATTGGTTCAAGAGAATGCGCAGCAGTCCTTGTCCAGGTACGACAAAGATGGTGACCAACATTATGACATCATCTCGGCATTCATTAAATCCATTCGGGGCAGCGATGCCAATGCGGCTGTATACTGGCTCGCGAGGATGGTTGAGGGCGGCGAAGACCCTAAATTCATTGCAAGAAGACTCATTATATCCGCATCGGAAGATATAGGCCTCGCGAATCCAAATGCTTTATTGATGGCGAATACAACCTTTCAAGCCGTGGAAAGAATAGGATGGCCCGAATCTCGCATTATTTTGTCTCAATGTGCGATCTACATGGCCGATAGCCCAAAAGGAAATGGGGCTTACATGGCTATCAATCAGGCACAAGAAACGGTCAGGAGAACAGGTTCTCTTAATGTACCCTTATCCATAAGAAATGCATCTAGCAAGCTAATGAAAGAGTTAGGATACGGAGAGAAATACAAGTACAGCCATGACTTTAAAGGAAATTTCGCAGCACAGGAATTTCTGCCAGATGAGCTCAAAGGAACTTCTTTTTACAATGCAGGATCTAGCCCAAAAGAAAAAGACATACAAGAGAATCAAAACCGCCTTTGGAAAAATAAATACAAAAAATGATAGGACAACTGCTGTATTACGTTATTCTTTTCCCCCTATCTTTATTACCTCTAAGGATACTTTATCTGTTTTCTGATTTCTTATACTTTCTCTTATACTACGTCATTGGCTACAGAAAGAATGTTGTTATTCAAAACATAGAACACAGCTTCCCTGAGCTAGACACACAAGCTAAAAACCATATAGTAAAAGACTACTACAAGCACTTTTCAGACATCATCGTTGAGGGAATCAAAAGCCTAAGCATTTCAAAGTCTGCGCTTACACGCAGGTATAAACTTAGGAATCCAGAGCTCATTGAAGCCTATTTCATGAATAAACAAAGCATCATTCTTTGCTCAGGGCACATCAACAATTGGGAATGGTGGATCACTTATCAAAATACCGCATTGCCTCATCAAGCCCTTGGTATTGGGATGCCTTTGACTCAACAGTCTCTGGGCGCAAAAATTAACCAGCGCAGGGAACGTCTCGGCATGATTGTTACAGATTCAAAAGATTACAAAAAGGAAATTGAAAAACTTAATGATACCCCATACGCCTTATTGATACTTGGAGACCAATCACCTGGAAGTGTTCGGAAAAGCTACTGGACTCCTTTTTTACAGCAACTTACAGCATTTACTTTTGGGACTGAAATCATTGCCAACACCTATAACTTGCCTGTAATATACTACACTGTACACAAGGTAAAGCGCGGGTATTACGAACTCGAATTTAAGGTTCTAAGCGATACCCCTCGTTCTTCTGAATATGGAGAAATCACCGAAAAATATGTACATTTCTTAGAGAAAGATATTTTGAACGCACCAAGCCAATGGATTTGGTCTCACAAAAGATGGAAAAAATCGATACCAAATGACCTCAACACAATCAAAAATGAACATAAAAAGCAATTCAACGCTCGTTTTCGTAATCTTTAGCTTACTGCATTTCACCTCCTTAACGCAGTACTATCACTACGGAGATTCTCAAACGCATTCAAGAGGTATCACGGGTTTTAAGAACAAACTTTATTTATGCTCTAATACGGGATTGATCTACGAGCATGACATTAAGACTCATAAGTCCAGATGTATGAACCTTGATGCGCCACTAGGTGAGCTTAGAGACATTGATGTAAACGGCCAAAAAATCATCGCGATGCAGAGCTCGAACTCAAGCCAGCTTGCCTATGTTTTGAATGGAAAAACAATGCGAACCAAAATCGATGCGAATAAAGTCTTTTTTGATGGTATGGCGATGTACGCCATGAAAGGAATGCTTTTTGGTGACCCAGTAGATGGAATCATCCCCGTTTACTATACAAAATCAGGAGGAATCAAATGGCGGCCTGTTAAAACACCGATTAAAGGACTAGAAGGCGAATATGGTTTTTCAGCAAGTGGAACAAATATCATCTATATTGATCAGGCTTTTATATTTGTAACAGGGGGCTTGAACTCTAGATTTATCAAAACAGAAGACATGGGTAAAACATGGTTCACCTCAGCACTTCCTTTTGAATCCAAAGCGAGCTCAGGAGCCTATGCCCTAGCGATGGCTAACAAGCAAGAAGGTGTTGTTGTGGGAGGGAATTATAAAAATCCTGAAGATCCAAACAAGAATTGCTTTATCACCGCTGACGGAGGAAAAACTTGGTCCGCACCAAAAACAAGCCCAAACGGATACCGTTCCTGTGTTCTCTTTCATAAGGGGGTTTATTATGCCTGCGGAGCAACAGGAATTGATTATTCTAAAGACAATGGATTGAACTGGTCTAAACTAACAACCGGAAAGTTTTATACGATGACCATTCTTAAGAATAAACTTTTCGCCTCTGCAACTCAAGGAAGAATTGCCAAATTCAGCTTGGTAAGATAAGTACACGCTTTTTTCATTAGGATATTTTAGACTTTCGGTTATTTTTGTAAAAAATTTATTTATGAGCGCTATAGAACGAATTCAATGCTTAATTATCGGTTCCGGTCCTGCTGGGTACACCGCAGCTATATATGCCGCTAGAGCGGACATGAAACCTGTTCTTTATGAGGGTTTGCAGCCAGGGGGTCAACTAACGACAACAAATGAAGTCGAAAACTTTCCGGGATACCGCGATGGTGTAACTGGCCCAGAAATGATGATCGAGCTTAAAGAACAAGCGCAAAGGTTTGAAACTGATGTTAGACCTGGATTCATTGATCGGGTTGATTTTTCAGGGGATGTTCATAAGTGTTGGTCGGAAGACGGTACAGAGATTCATGCCGATACGGTTATTATATCTACAGGTGCTTCTGCAAAATACCTAGGCCTTGAAAGCGAACAAAAATACTTGGAGCTTGGAGGTGGTGTTTCAGCATGTGCTGTCTGCGATGGTTTTTTCTACAGAGGCCATGAAACGGTTATCGTAGGTGCTGGTGATTCTGCATGCGAAGAAGCACATTATTTATCAAAGCTTTGTACAAAGGTGACCATGCTTGTTCGAAAAGAAGAATTTAGAGCTTCTAAAATCATGGCAGAACGCGTGCGCAAAACAGAAAATATTGAAATATTATACAATACAGAAACCAAGGAAGTTTTAGGTGATGGTCAACTGGTAACGGGTGTCAAAGCCATTAACAATAAAACGAATGAGGAGATTGAAATCCCTTGTACAGGTTTCTTTGTTGCTATTGGTCACAAACCCAATACAGATATCTTCAAGGAATTCCTAAAGCTTGATGAAACAGGTTACATCGAATATGAGAAGCCTGGATCAAGCTACACCAATGTTGAAGGTGTATTTGTTGCTGGAGATGCCGCTGACAAAACGTACAGGCAAGCAGTCACTGCTGCAGGAACAGGCTGTATGGCTGCTCTAGATGCAGAACGTTATTTATCTGCAAAACATTAAGTAAAGGAGAAAAGGAAGAACGGATTAAAAGTCGAACTCGTCCTTAGAACACTCACCCAAAGCATCGATTAAGGCGTCAGGCACCTCGTCATTCTTCTCATAATAAGAGATATAGGCTTCGTCTGTCTTAAAATGTGCTTTAACTTTCTCTCCGTAGCATTCACAGTCATAGACGTCTTGATTGCACTTTTTAGTGAAATCAGCCATTGTTTTGTTCATTGATTCTTCTGGGTTTCCACAACCGAACAGAAATAAAGCTCCAGCGAGCCCACAAGTGATTTTGAATAGTTTCATACTTAATTGTTTAAAATGGAAGTTCAACCGTTTCTACCTCGGACTCATCATAACTCGTCGCGCCACAAGGACAATCTTCAGTCATTTTAGCTAAAAAATCAGCCTTCTTACCGGTACTTTCATTTTCCATGGCATTGTTGTAATCCTCTGGGGTTTTAAAAGTGGTCATTACCTCTCTAACATAACAAGGACAGTTCAAAGAATTCCCTTGATCCGCCATGCCCTCACATGAGCTCATGACCTGAGCTTGTTTTTCTGAAGTCCAACCATCATTCATTTTAGAATTGCGCGTAATCATAAGTCCCGTTGCAAATAGAGCAACCAAAACCCATGTCATACCTGCGATTTGAGCCAATTTATTATGCTCCTTTCGTCCATTCATTAATAAACGAAGACCAAGGAAGGCAAAGGTGAAACCTATTAAGCCAAACAAGATCATCTTGAAAGTCATCTTACTCTCTATAGACCATTCATCTCCTTTCAAAAGCAAGAATGAAAGAATTGACAAGCCCCCGACCAAAGCACTTAAAAAGGTAAGCCCTCCATAGATAGAAAAACGTTGGTTATCGTTATCCTTACTCGATTTTCTTAATTTATACCCAAGATACATTCCTGCTATGGATAGTAAAATAACAGCTAAAAGTTTCATAGTTTTCTGGTTTTTTAAGATAAATATAACAAATCAATCAAGGATTTCACAGACTGAATCTTTATTTTAGCATGATAATTGCAAACAAACCATGAAAACCTTAACCGTTTTCTAAATTAAATAAATTCAATCTTATGAAATTCATTTTATCTACCGTACTCATCCTTTTTATGGCGCAGGGTACTATTGCTCAAAACAGAACCATTTCAGGTGTAACTTTCCCTCCAAAAATGGACATCAAGGGAAAAGCCTTATTCTTCAATGGTTGTGGCCTTCGTGAAAAATATACATTAGACCTATATGTAGCAGGTTTATATCTAGAAAAAACCTCGATGGATGCTAAAAAAATAATGGCCGCTAACGAAATGTCCTCTATGAAAATCGTCATTACTTCAAGTAAAGTGACCCGAGATAAGTTCAATGAATCTGTGAAAGATGGGTTTGAAAATGCAACGGCAGGAAAAGCCACAGCTGCTCAGATTGCTCAGTTTAAAGGTTTCTTCTCTGATCCATTTAAAGTAAAGGATGAAATCCTAATGATTTATGTACCTGGAAAAGGGGTTGCTGTTACAATTAACGGAAAGTACAAAGGCCTTGTTGAAGGTATCCAATTTAAAGAAGCCTTGTATGCAATCTGGCTCGGTGACAAACCCGCAAGCGCCAAATTAAAAAAAGGAATGCTTGGAAAACTATAAGTAAATCCCATTTAAAATGGCTTCTTCGGAAGCCTTTTTTTTTACCCTATATCCCCTTACGTTATGAAGGAACTATCTCTACTCCTTTTTCTTGCTTTTATACAAAATGCTTACTCTCAAAATACGGTGCGCGTCATTGGACATAGAGGATGCCGTGGCGTCATGCCAGAGAATACAATTGCTGGCTTCCAAAAAGCCATAGAAAATGGAGCAGATGGTATTGAGTGGGACGTGGTAGTGAATGGAGAAGGAAAGCTTGTTGTATCACATGAGCCTTACTTTCACAAGGACTTTTGCTTAGATCCTGAAGGCAATGAAATCAAGGATGAGAAACTTTACAACATCTACAAGATGAGCCAGGCGGAAATTGAGACCTTTGACTGCGGCTCCAAACTCCATAAAAACTTCCCTGAACAGAAAAAGAATATTGCCAGAAAGCCCTTGCTAAAAGAAGCAGTTGCAAAGCTTAAATCCAGTGTTCGCAGTAAGCTTATTTTATTCGAGATCAAATCAGACGAACCAGAGTACGGAATCTCTCAACCCTACCCAGAAGCCTATGTTGACCTTATACTCAAAGAAGTCGCCCAATATAAATTCCCAAATGTAGTTTATATGAGCTTTGACAAAAATATCATTGAAGCCCTGCACAAAAAAGCACCTGAACTACGTCTCGCCTTTCTTACTTATTTGCCTAAAAAATCTGCTAAAGGATATTTAAAAAAATTGTCTTTTACACCCTTTGCTATAGGCATGTATCATCTGACGATTAACAAAAGAAAACTTAAGCAATTGCGGTCCAAAGAAGTATCTGTATACGCATGGACGGTGAACGACACAAAAGATGCTCATAAGATGATGGACCTGGGGATAGACGCCATCATTACGGACTACCCAAGAACTATTATCAGAGCTCGTGGATCGTACTCAGATCGACCGAAAAAATTCCGAACGACCGGCAACCCATCATTCTAGATTAATTTTAATCCTTTTTGAATTTACCCGTTATTAGTTCTAACTTTGTAAAAAACGTTCTTTGGGGTCGACATTGGATTTGACAGCGGTAGCATTAGTCAAGTGTCAGCATGCAGAGGGTTGTGGAGAACCTCTTAAATATCACGTCACAAACTATAATTGACAATACGTCATACGCACTTGCTGCTTAATTAACTGATAGTTAATTGGTTTAATTCAACTGAATAATAGTAGGTAGAACAAGTACTTCCGGCAGGCTTCGGCCCGTTAGGTCCGCCAATAGGAAGTCCAAATCATCGGGCTGGTGCTCACGACGGTACTAAGTGAGCATA
>CAJJCU010000112.1 GCA_905182775.1 uncultured Flavobacteriales bacterium | reverse complement strand
ATTGTCCTCGAAGCTGCTTTAAAGCTTTAGTTAGTTCAGAAACCTCTCTGTAATAAAAGATAGAAAGGTGGGGGCCGAAAACTTCTTCTTCCAGAAATGAGTGAGCAGACAGTGAATCAATACTTGTAATTAAGATTGATTTTTTTGGAATTTGTTTGGTTCCTTGAAGCTGATCTTCCTGTTGTGAAAAAGTAGTTTCTCCAAAAGAGCGTTGAATCCTTTCAACTGATTTTTCAAAATTTGTTTGAATATTTGGGTGAAGCATTGGGTGGTCTGGAAAGTTCAGAATCTCTTCTTTGATTTCTTCACTTAACTTGATTCCCGCAATGTTTTTAGGAATAAATAGCATTCCTGGCTTGGTGCAAAACTGCCCAGCATCTGTGCAAACTGAAGCTGCGATTTTCTTGGCCAATGACGGATCTCCTTCATTTAAATAGGAGTCTAATATGATTACAGGATTAGAGCTGCCCATTTCGGCGAAAACAGGGATTGGGCTTTTTCTCTTACCGGATAGCTTTAGCAAGGCTTCACCTCCTTTCTGACTGCCTGTAAAACCTATTGCCTTTATTGCATCGTGACTCGCTAGATAAGTAGCTAATTCAAATCCGTCATCTATGACGTGTGAAAAGGTTCCTATGGGAAGTCCTGTTTCTAGAACTGCGGCATCTATGATCTTAGCAACCAGGCTGCTCGTTCCTACGTGAAAGGGATGTGCTTTAACAATAATAGGGTTCTTAGAAGCTAATGCTGCGACACTATCTCCACCTATTGTTGAATAAGCTAAGGGGAAATTACTTGCGCCAAGAATGAGGACAGGTCCTATTCCAATTTTCTTTTTGGTGTAAATTTTATCTGCAATTTCCTCTTTAAAGACAGTCTCAGATTGATAGGCTTTTGATTTTAGGTAATTGGAAAAAAGAACAAGTTGGCCGATGGTTCTCTCAAATTCTCTTTTAAATCTAGTCTCCCCTAATCCCGACTCTTGGCAATAAATAATTTTAAGTTCTTCAAAAACTTCTGTAAGCTTCTCTTTAATAACCAAAAGAAAACCGCTGATTTTTTCATCGGATTCTTGATCGAGAATGACTTGTGCTTCCATGGCATTATGAAGCAATACTTTAACCTGCTCCTCTGTGTATACAGAAAAGTTATGGGTATTAAAGGTGTTATTTGTCGGATTAAATGTGCGAAAAGTCCTTTGGGACATTTTACACCTGAGATAAGCTAAAAGAATAGCTCTCCATAATTTGATTGGCTAGCATTTTTTTACAAGCCTCGTCAACCTTCCCCTCTGCGATATCTTTCGATTCCGCTTCAATAAAAAGTCTGATATGTCTTCCAATTCGAACACCATCAATCTCAGGAAGTCCTACATTTCCCATTGAACTACTTACCGCTTTTCCTTGAGGGTCAAGAAGCGCGTCTAGTGGCATTACATCAATTTCGGCTTTAAATTTCATCTTTAGTTTTTTTTATTGAATGATAGATTGAAACTATGAGGTACAAAGTTAAAATAAATGGAATAGACAGCACCTTTAAAAAAGGAATACTTAGCGCCGAAATAATAATAAAGCCCAATTTTAATTGATTTTCCTTCTGTTGGGATTTTTGAACTTTAAGAGACATCAAGGGAATCGGAAGTAGCATTAGGGAAGAAAGAATAATAATGATAACGGATAAGGAATAGATGTCAAACAGGAAATGGATCAGCGACGATTGAGTTTGCCAGGTTGTTAAATTCAGTGAAAAATATAATGGAAAAAAGCAAAATAAGATTGCAATAAGTGGGGTTGGGAACCCAATGAAATTCACAGATTGATTTTCATCAATATTAAATTTTGCCAAACGGAATAAAGCAAAAAATGGGATGAGAAATGCAACCAAAGGAAGGAATTTAATGCTTGCATCAAACTTATTGGGAATGTCATAGAAGCTACAATTGACCCAAGCAAAAAATTCATTTAAAATATAATAGTCAAAAAAGGTGTCTCTATTTGAGTTGTGCGTTATTAGGCCTTCCTGATCAACGCCTAAGATTAGCATGAAAAACATCAATAGCCCCGGTGCTACACCAAAGGTGACAAGGTCAGAAAGGGAGTCTAATTGTTTTCCCATTGGACTCATTAGATTTAATTTCCTGGCCACAAATCCATCTGAAAAATCGAAAAGGGCACCTGCGAAAATGGCATAAACAGCAAGGTCTAATTGTCCGCTAAAACAAAAAAGTATAGAAAGCATTCCGCAAATGAGATTCATGCCTGTCAGTAAATTTGCAATATTGAACATGGTAATTCTATTAAATATGATTCGAAATCAATAGTTCTTCCTTATCTTTGAATTGTGTCTAATTGATATACAAAGAACACAATTTTTTACGAAATCTGTTGTTATAAACATTAAATTAGTTCTATGCCTTTAAAAGTGTTTTATTTCATATTCCTTGCTTTTTTTTGTTTTTCTGCTCAAAGCCAAACAATTGCACCAAAATATTCCAATGAGTTTTTAGCTTTAGGAGTTGGGGCGGAGGCCTATGGTGTTGGGAATAGCGTGGTCGCTGATGTCGCTGATGCAAATTCTATTTATTGGAATCCTGCAGGTTTAGTAGGCGTATCGAAATGGGCAGAGGTTTCATTTATGCATTCTGAATACTTTGCAGGCATTGCGAAATATGATTACTTGGCCGTAGCGCATGCTATTGATGATAAAAGCGCCTTAGGGCTAGGTTTTATTCGATTTGGAGTTGATGACATTCCTAATACAACGCAATTGATTGACAACAACGGAGCAATAAATTATGACAATATTAGCTCTTTTTCTGCCGGAGACTATGCTTTTATTGGGAGCTATGCAAGAAGGTTAAAGGCTCCTGGACTTAGTCTTGGGGGGAGCGCCAAAGTTATTTATCGAAAGGTTGGCGATTTTGCAAAATCATGGGGTTTTGGTCTTGATTTTGGTCTTAAATACAAGAAGAATGAACATTTCACCTTTGGTTTGATGGCTCGAGATGTGACCTCTACCTTTAATGCTTGGGTCTTCACTCTAGATGAAGAAACGCAAAATGTTTTTCTTCAAACAGGAAATGAAATACCTGAAAACGGGATTGAATTAACCTTGCCGCGAATTATTTTAGCAGCAAGTACTCGCTATGACCTGGGTTCTAAAGGAATCTATGCTGGTGGGGAAATAGATGTTGATATAACCACAGATGGTAAACGAAATACCTTGATTAAGTTAAATCCATTTTCTTTAGACCCTCATTTTGGAATTAAAATTGGTTTTAAAGACCTCGTTCAAGTTCGTGGAGGTATTTCAAATATTCAGCAGTTTTCCAATATTGATGAAAGTCAGTACTGGGGTATTCAGCCTAATCTAGGTTTGGGAGTTGGTTTCAAAGGCTTTTCCTTAGATTATGCTTTTACAAGACTCGGTGCTAGTGATGCCAATTACTATACGCACATTTTCTCCATAAAACTAAGACTCGATAAACCTAAAAACGCTGGAAAATGAGAACCGTAATCCTGCTTTTAATTTCTTTAATCTCTTGCTTCCTGTTGAAAGCGCAGACCTATGGAAATGAATGGATCTCTTATGGTCAAGAATACTTCTCATTTTCTGTAGTTGAATCTGGTATTCATAAAATAGAATATGCTACAATGGTAAACGCGGGAGTTCCGTTGGCTAGTATTAGCGCTGCTAATCTTCAAATATTTGGAAGAGAAAAAGAAATCCCATTGTACATTGAAGATGGTGGGGATGCTGTAATTGATAACGGTGATTATCTTTTGTTTTATGCAGAAAGGAATGATGGCTGGTTGGATTCAACGCTTTATGATGAGCAGGATTGGATCGGTAATCCAAAATTTAGTCTCTACAATGATACGATTGAATATTTCTTAACCTGGAATTCTCTAGAAAGCAATTCTAGATTTGGGATTGAATCGGCTGTTGATTTTGAAAATTATGACGCAGATGACTTTGTAATAGAGGAGCAGTTTAGTTACTATTCTAGCAGCTATAATGAAGGTGAAAAATCATCCGATGCTTCTAGTTCTTTTTATATGCCAGGAGAGGGGTGGGGAAGTGCTCCGGAAAATGGGAATACGGGTTATACTTGGGATTTCAGTTCTTTAAATTTTGAAGGAATTTTTCAAGGAGTTACGGCACCTCTCATAAATTATGAGTCCGTAGTTGTCGGTCGTTCAAATGCAGCAGAAACGACTTCAGGTTCAGGCAATCACCATACCCGTCATACCATTGGTAGTAGTAATTATGTGTTAATTGATTCTGTTTTCTCTGGATATAAAAGTGTTTTTATCAATGGGGAATTTCCCGCAAGTGTTATTTCTTCTGATGGCGCTTCTGATTTTAAGGTGAAAATTATTGGGGATTTAAGTGTAGCAACGGATTATCAATCTATAAATTACTGGTCCTTTAAATATCCCCGTTATTTATCATTCTCTAATGAAAGTAGTATTGATTTTGAGGTACTGAATTCCAATAGTCTCAAATCTAAAATTGAAATAGAGGGAGGTTCTTTCGTAAATGCAGTTGGCTTTATTGTGGGGGATGAATCTTTTAAATTAACCTTGGTTAATGAAAATGATGTAGTCAAGTTTCTAGTTCCAAACGCGACTTCCCTAGATCGTCAGAAAATAGTAATTCAAAGCAACGCATCTATTCAGAATATAACCCTTCTTGAGCCGGTCAATCAAACTGGTTTATTTACCAATTATGAGGCGATTCCCAATACCCAAAGCATGTTGCTTTTTGTGTACAATAAACAGCTCGGATTGGTCGCTAATGAATATGCAGCCCATCGTTCTTCAATAGAAGGAGGAATGTATAATGTTGTTATGGCTGAGGTTGCAGAGTTGTACCAGCAATATGGTGGAGGTATTCCTAAGCATATTAATGGAATACGGCGTTATGCGCATCACATGTATGATGTAGCAGATGAGAAACCAGTGGGTCTGTTTCTCATCGGTAAAGGGATTCGGGAGGCTAATATTACTTCCTTGACCAGTATTGGTCCAGGTACAAGGTCAAGTATTTCGGCTTATCAAAACTCTTTAGTCCCCTCGTTTGGACAACCCTCATGCGATGCTTGTATTACATCAAATCTTACAGGAACTGACAAATGGACACCATTAATACCAACAGGTCGGATTTCTGTTAACACACCAGCTGCGCTTCAAACCTATCTTTCTAAAATTAGGGCCTATGATGGGCAACAAGATCTTAATGTCCCTTATTCTACAAGCACAAAGGATTGGCAGAAGCATATATTACATTTTTCTGGTGGTGGTGATTTTCAGGAGCAACAGGCTTTTCAAACTTACCTGAATACAATGGCTGTAAAGGCTGAGGATTACTACTTTGGAGGTACAGTTGACCTTGTTGCTAAAGAAGATAACGATCCAATTAGCCCTAGCGAGCTGCAGGCAATAAAAGATAGAATCAGTCAAGGTGTCTCAATTATGAACTTTTTTGGACATTTTTCAACAACTGAAAGTGGCTTTGACATTAACTTAGACGACCCCGTTAATTGGGGTAATCAGGATAAATACCCTGTCCTAATTGCAAACTCATGTTATAATGGAAATATTTTTCATAATGCGACATCCAATTCTGAAAGCTTTGTGCTTACTCCTGACGCAGGTGTTATAGCATATCTGGGGACTCTTAATTATGGCTTTACAGGGGCGCTTCAGTCTTATTCCAATCATTTTTATGATCAATTCTCTAGGGCCAATTACGGAGGTACAATAGGAGAACATATTAAGGCTACAATAGGTGCTGTTATGAATGAAAATTCTAACCTTATTTATGAAACTACTTTCATGCAAATGACGCTCCATGGAGACCCCATGATTAAGATCAATTCTCATGAATTCCCTGAGCTTGAGTTAACAGATTCCCGTATTTCTTTTGGGCCGGAAGATATTTCTTTAGCCACTGACTCTATTGAGATGAGTGTTAGGATAAGGAATTTAGGAAAGGCAATCGTCGATACCTTCGATTTAACGGTGAATAGAAATTTCCCAGGATCTTTAATTGATTCGAATTATGTGTTTAATATCCCAGGCCTGAATTATGAAACAACGTTAGATATTAAACTTCCATTTCAAGCAAGTCAAGCGGTGGGTATCAATCAATTTACAATTAAGGTTGATCGTCCTGACTTTGTTACGGAGCAATATGACGAGCTTGTAAATAATCAAGTGATTAAGAACTTTTTAATTAATGTAGATGGTATCGAGCCGGTTTGGCCTGAGAACTTTGCTGTACTCCCCATAGACTCCGTCTCGGTCAAGGCTTCTACCATTGATGCATTGGCGCCTTTTAATACCTACCGATTTGAGCTTGACACAACTCCGGATTTTAATAGTTCTTTTACAAAAATAATAAGTAAAAGTGCTTCAGGTGGTGTTTTAACTGTGGATCCCTCAGAGTGGCTATTAAAGTCGTCAGGGTTTTCATCTCCATTAATACTTGAAGACAGTGTGGTTTATTTTTGGAGAACAGCTCTGGATGATTCGGATTTGATTTGGAAACAAAGGTCTTTTCAGTTTATACCCAATAAAAGAGGTTGGGGACAAGATGTATATGGACAATTTGTATCTAATTCATTTAATGGGGTAGAGCTTAGTTCTACGAATTTTTATCGCGAGTTTACTCCCATTGAAGCCAATATTTCATGTCTATGTAAATCTACGACACTATCCCCAGGGCACTATGACAATGCTTGGTACCTGAATAGCATTCAACAAGATTATAATATCTGTACCACAGCCCCTAAATTCCATGTTGCTGTCATCAACAAGTCAACGCTTGAAGCTTGGGGCACGCGTTATGTTAACCCTAACGGAACCATTGTGAACCCCAATAATGACTTTGGTAATAACAATGACAATGGCGAATGCGAGAACCGGGTCATGAAGTACTTTACCTTTAATCAGAATAGTGCAGTTGAAATAGACGCTTTTCAAAATTTTGTGGAAAATGAAATTCCTAATGGGGATTATGTTTTAATCTACACTCCAATGACTACGCGCTATGATCTGTGGGATAATTTAGACACAGGCTTATATTCAACCTTCACGAATTTAGGATCAGACAGTATTGTTCCTGGTCGGGATAACCGTCCCTTTATTTTCCTTACTCGAAAAGGCGATCCTAATTTTGTTTTAGAAATTTTCTCTCAAAACAACGAAGATATATTTATCGACACGCTACTTACAGGTGCCGAGGTTGTTGGTTTTGAGACGCCGCCCGTTATTGGACCCGTGCATGAATGGAGTGAGCTTCATTGGAAACAAGATCCATTAGAGTCGAACTCTGATGATACAACCTTCCTAGAGATTCAGCTCTTGGATGCTTTGGGTAATTATCAGTCCTCAATAGATATCTTGTTTACACAGCACGATTCGATACTGAATCTACAGACACTTATTGATGGGGGAGTTTACCCTAAAATAAAACTGATTGGGAGGTACAAAGATGAAATAAACCAAACACCTGCCCAAGTTGATTTTTGGCATGTGCTTTATGAGCCTATTCCTGAAGCTGCTATTGCAGCGAATGGTGCGTTTCTTTGGGAGCCATCAGACACCCTTCAAGAAGGTCAAGTTGGCCGATTTTCAGCTGATATATTGAATATAAGTGATGTTGCCATGGACTCGTTACTCATTTCTTATTTTATACTTGATGCAAATCAAGAAAAGCATTACATAACCTATGAAAGGCAAGATTCTTTGCGTGTATCTGATCTACTGAGAGATACGATTTCTTTTGACACGAAAGACTTGGTAGGAGATAATTTCTTTTGCATGGAGGTAAACCCATATGTTAACGCTTCTTTAACACTCACTGATCAGCTAGAATTGTCTCACCTGAATAATATACTACAATACCCATTTAGGGTTATTGAAGAAGACATCAATCCTATTCTCGATGTGACCTTTAATGGGATGCATATCTTGAACGATGATATTGTCGCTCCAACAACTGAAATCAATATTTCATTATATGATGAGAATCCATATTTACTATTAGATTCTGACATGGATACGTCTCTTTTTGGTGTTTACATTACTGATCCTGATGGGTTAACCTCTCGTATCCCCTTTATGGATGCTTCAGGGAATATGGTAATGTATTGGACGCCAGGGAATGAGAATCAGAATAAGTTTAAAATATCCTACCCTGCCTATTTTGAAAAATCAGGCACTTATTTACTTCTCGTTCAAGGTTCTGATAAAACAGGCAATGAATCGGGTGATTTTGAATATGAAATTTCTTTTGAGGTCATTCATGAATCAATGATTACCAAGCTTTTAAATTACCCAAATCCTTTTTCAACGAGCACCAGATTTGTTTTTACACTAACAGGAGATTTGATTCCTGATGAGGTTTTGATTCAAATTATGACGATTAGTGGACGGGTGGTTCGAGAAATTTCCGAAAGTGAAATAGGTCCTATTCAAATCGGAAGAAATATCACTGAGTTTGCTTGGGATGGTAGAGATCAGTTTGGTGACCTTTTGGCGAATGGAGTCTATTTATATCGGGTAAAAGCGCAAATAGATGGAAAGGATATTGATCTGTTAAATTCTGGTGCCGATCAATATTTCCATAAGGGGCTGGGTAAAATGTATATCATACGTTAACCTATATAATCTTTGAGTGTTTAGAAGAATTTGCAGCTGAAAATTGCCGTATCATCCACAAAATTTAAGTTTCCTCTCCAATCATCTAGTTTTGAAAAGATAATGTTGTTCATGTCCTCCATTTTTAAAGGGGAATATGATTGTGCTGCCTTGACGAGCTGATTGACTCCAAACTGTTCTCCTTCTTGGTTTTCTAGCTCGATAATTCCATCGGTATAAAGAACAAAGGTTGAATTTGGACTTAATTCAATTGTTCCTACATTTATTTTTGGAATTTCGTCTAACATTCCTAATCCTATACAGCCTTTGTCAAGCATGAATATTTTTTTTCCATGTAAAATAAAAGGGTGATTGTGTCCCGCGTTGACATACTTCATGTGTCTTGTGTGCGCGTTATAGTGGGCTATAAAAAAGGTGATGAATTTTTCTCCTTTAGCACTGCGCATGACTTTTTTATTAAGTTCTTCAACCAAAAAAGGCATTTCGAATCTTTGATACTTAAATAAAGTTCGAATCGTAGCTTGGAAATTGGCCATCAGGAGAGCTGCGCTAATCCCTTTCCCCGACACATCCGCAATACAGATGATATATTCATCATCTCCTAAGGGAATAAAGTCGTAGTAGTCTCCTCCAATCGCATGACGTGGTATATACTTGGCGGAGAGGTCCATTTTACGATTTGAAGGCAGCTGAGAAGGGAAGAGGAGCTTTTGCATTTCAGAGGCTACCTCTAGTTCTTTTGAAATTCGTTCTTTGATGATGTTTTGTGCCCCGAGCCTTTTGTTTTCCACGGCAACGGCTATAATATTGGTAAGGGTTTGGACAAAGGAGAAATAACTTGTTTCAGTTTCGCTATCTAGATTACTCGAAAGCAATAGAAAAGCTAGCGGTTTTTCTGAATGAAAAACAGGAATGATCACTTGGAACTGATGAAGTATTTTAGACTTTGAGGATTCGATAATGGTGATTTCCTTAAATCTGCTAAACTCTTCATCTATAGCATCAAGATCAATTTTGCCTTTAAACCCAATTTTAACGGGATTGCTCCATTTTTTCTGATGCATGAGGAGTACGAATTTTGAAAACCCGAGTTGTTCTTGCATTATAAAAGTAAAGATCTTCATCAAGTGCTTTACTGGCGCATTTTCGTTGATTGCATTCGTAATTTCCAACAAAGACAATAGCTTGATTTCTTTCACCTCATTTTGGTACACTAAATCTTGCTCTCTTGTTGTATACATCTTTATTTTTTCAATAGGTTGGGTAGGTTTCTTAAGGCTACAAGCTCACGGAATTTCTGCTTTGATTCAACACATGGTGAGCCAAAATAACTGTTTCCAGGTTCAAGATCTTTGGAAATACCAGATTGAGCAAACACAACAACATTTTCTCCGATAGTCACCTTGCTCGTGCAGCCTACTTGTCCCCACAGGGTTACATTATTTTTGATCGTAACACAGCCCGCAATTCCGGTGCCTGAGGCTATGATACAATGTTTCCCAATAACGGTATCATGGCCTATTTGTACGAGGTTGTCAATTTTGGTTCCCTCGCCTATACTTGTAAGAGAAGAGACTCCCGAATCAATGGTACATGAAGCTCCTATTTCAACGTCGTCATCAATTTTGATACCCCCAATACTGTTCATTCTTGTATGGGTTTTATTCTTAGTGTTGTAGTAGAATGCGTTATGTCCAATCACAGAATTTGGTCCAATCACAACCCGGTCACCAATTTCTACATGATCCATAATCACTACGCCTGGAAGTATAATGGAATCAGCCCCAATTTTGACATAATTGCCAATCGTTACATTTTGAGCAATCGTTGCACTTTCATTAATAATTTGATTCAAATTAGCTCCTAAAGGATTTTTAGCAAAATAGTGTAGGGTCAATTTGTTGTAATCCTCAAAAGGATTTTCGGATAGGATGATGGCTTTCCCTTCAGGGATTTCTATCTTTTCATTAATTATAATTGTATTGGCTAAAGATTTTATTGCTTTCTGAAAATATTTTGGATGGTCAACAAAAATTAAATCACCCTGTTCGACTTGGTTGATTTCACTTAGGCCAAGTACTTCATGTGCCTCAGGACCAATAAATTCCCTCTTGAGATGCGCTGCAATAGCTTCAATGTATTTGGGTGAAGAGAATCTCATTATAGGTCTTTTTTCAAAAATAAGAATTGATCGCCATCCTCTGATGTATTTTGAGAAGACTTATCCCCTTAACGATGTTCAAACCAAAACAATAATAATTCATTAAAAAACTTGATGTTATTTAAAAAGAAATTCTTATTTTTGCAATCCATTTTTGAAAGTTCTATTATGAGAAAAGATATACATCCAGATGATTACAGACTCGTTGTTTTTAAAGACATGTCTAATGATTACGCCTTTTTATGCCCTTCATGCGCTCCTACAAAAGAGTCCATTAAATGGGAAGATGGCAATGACTATCCATTAATAAAGTTGGATATCTCACACAAGTCTCATCCATTCTTTACCGGTGTTGCACAGTTTGTTGATACTGCAGGAAGAATTGACAAGTTCAAGAACCGTCATGGAAGACATATGAAATAATTTATTTCTAACAGATATTTAAAAGCCCTTTCATTAGGGCTTTTTTTATGCCTTGTTTTTTTGAATAGCCCTTCTGATTCTATCATTTATAGAACGGCCCAATTCTATTTCTGGAACAAATTCTATCAAGATGGCTTCGTGATTTTTACCATCCATCATATGAAAAGAAGCATATAATTGTGAAGCAGCTTCTTTAAGATCCCCATTTTTACTAAGTAAAAATTGGTTTTCGGTAGGTATGTCTTTGTCTATTTTATTGAAACCAATGAAACCACATTTCTTCAGATTCATCTGATGACTTTTGTTATTTATATGGTGCATCGGTGTTTTGGGAGCATAATGATGCTTTACCATCCCACTGGCAAGCGGCTCTTCTTCTACTTTGTTATTCTTATAGGTGGATATTTTTTTATTTAGGCATTTTTCTAACGCTTCAAGATCAATACCCCCTAATCTATACAATACAACTTCACCATCATCAAAGCCTACAATGGTTGATTCTATGCCCTTTTTACATTTGCCTCCATCTAGAATGTATGGGATGCTGTTCTTTAACTGGTTCAGCACATGTTCTGCAGAGGTAGGACTAATACAGCCATATAAATTGGCACTTGGGGCTGCTAATGGAAAATCTAAGCTTTCGAGTAAGTTCATCGTGAGCGGATGGTTAGGAACCCTTACGGCGACCCGATGTTTTCCAGCTGTTACAGTGTCAGGTACATGGTTTTTCTTTGGCAAGAGCATAGTTAGAGGTCCTGGCCAAAAGGTTTTCGCAAGTAATAGAGCCTGCTCAGGTATTTCAATGGCATCATTAAATGCGGCTTGAGCATTTTTGTAATGGAGTATAAGTGGATTTGATAACGGTCTTTTTTTTGCTTTAAAAATTTTAGCGACCGCAGCTGGATCATGACCATTTGCAGCCAAACCATATACTGTTTCGGTTGGAATTGCAACGACTTGTGAGCCGGCTAAATACAATTTTGCTTTGTTAATATCCTTTCCGATTTCGGTTTGAATCATACTCAAAAGTAAGGATATATTGGCTTTCTGTCCTAAGTATTTAATTAGAGAATGATTTATTTTGTCAATTTTTCACTTGTTTATGAAGGAGTTTTGTATTTTTGTTTAGAATTAATCTAAATAAGATGACGATTGTTCTTGCCGATAGTAATGATTTAGTTAGAGCTGGTTTGCGCTCAATAATTGCTACGCAGACAGATCTTTCTATAGTTGGTGAGGCTACTAGCAATGAAGAGTTAATCGAGCAATTGAAGTCTTTTCAAACTGAAATCGTCTTAATAGATTTCACCTCTATCGGCTTTAATATTGATGTTATTTCGAAGATACAAAAACTGAATCCCGCTATTAAATTTATTGCGATTACTCCCGAGCAAAATGCGCAGACCTTGGTTGATGCCTTAAGGTTAGGGGTTATGAGTTATGTAAAGAAGGATTGTGAATTGTCTGAAATAGTGAATGCTGTAACTGAAACAAATCATGGAAATAAATTCTTTTGTGGTCAAATTTTAGAGACTATACAAAAGGCTGAAATTGATGTCAATGATCTTGATTTTGATTCTTTTTCTTGTGAGGCGGTTATATTAAGTCAGCGGGAGAATGAAATTATTAAGCTTGTTGCAGAAGGGAATACCAATGGTAAAATAGCTGAGCTTTTGTTTTTAAGCAACCACACTGTAAATACCCATCGCAAGAATATTATGTCAAAGCTAGGCGTTAAAAATACAGCAGGAATTGTGATGTATGCTGTAAAGATGAATATTGTATCTCCCAATAAGTTTTTATTCGCGCCAAGTAATTAAAACCTAACAATCATTTTGAGGTTAAATCTTCTTTGAGTTAAATAATTCGGGATTGAATAATACTTTCCGCTTACATCTTGAATCCATTGTTTCGAAAGAACATTGTTAATCCCTAAAAGGTTAAATATTTCAAGAGACAAAAGTGCTTCGGTAAAGTTTTTCTTCCAAAATGAGTGTTTAGGAGCTTTTCTGATAAAGTCATAGGACATCCCAAGGTCTACTCTGAAATAGGATTTCATTCTTAGGGTATCTTTGTATCTCGTTGGATCCGGAGGCCCATATGGCAAACGTGTTCCAAATTGCATTCCCATCTGAACCGTAAAGCTCTCCAATCCAGGCATCTGGTCTTGAACAAGCGCTCCGAAGTTAAATAGCTGATCCGTCGGTCTCGGGATATAACCTGGGTATATAACTGCGCTATCAACGACCACTTGGTCATCACTGTAGCCAAAAATAATACGATCTCCAGCAGCATTATAAAATTCAGTATACTGGTCATCCAATATATCTTCTTTGGTCGAAAGCAAACCGAATTTAAAAAAGGACTCTATGCCATCCACAAATTCTCCATGAATATTCACATCAAGCCCATAAGCATACGCTACTGCATTATTATCGGCATAGTAACGTGTCCGCACATTCTCAATTTGATAGGGGTTTACATCCCATAAATATTTATAATAGACCTCACCTGAAAATTTAAACGGGAGTTCTCTCTTCCACATGTTAAAATAGAAATCGGTTCCAGCGACGACATGTACTGATTTTTGAGATTTTACATCTGTTCTTAGCGTGCCGTCAAAATACCTGAACTCTCTATAAAAAGGAGGTTGGTAGTACATTCCAGATGATAGCCTGTACGAGATGTTTCGCTTTTTTAAACTTTGATTTTGAACGACAAATGCGCTAGGGTAATAAACTAAAGCAACACGAGGGGTAAGGTAGCGCTCGTTATTTATCGTCGTATAACCCCCTCTAGTTCCTATGCGTAAAGCTAATTTTGAGCTCGCTTCCTTTACGGTGTCTTTGAGCCATCTTTTTTCTTTTTCACCATGCTCTCCTACTTTATAGCTTCGTTCGATGATGACATTCTTTTTTGATTTGGCCCAAATTGAATTGAATTGAAAAAAACCAGTATACCTCTGGTTACTTAATGAAAGATCGCCTTTAATGGTCTCAAAAAGTTCTATTTCATTCGAGTTGTTTTGCGGGAGACTATAGCCTGCAGAGTCAATCATTCTCCATTCACTCAAAACATCTTGAAATTCATCTGCCTGAAAAGAGATGCCCCAAATTAGGCTTCGCTTTCTGTATTTTATGCGTTCTTGATCAATAAAACCATTGAATAAGACTTGTTCACCGTTATGGTAAATATTTATGATTGTTGCGTCCAATCGGTTGCGTGCGTGGTTAAGAAATGTGCCGATTCCCAGAACGGCTATGGAATCACCATATTCTTCCTTTGATGGGTCCGTTTCTAATTCATTAATGAAATACTGGCCTTGAATATCAAAATACTCTCTTTCTGTTGTTTTAAATGCAGTCGCGTAAAGGTCTAGCTTCGTATTTTCACTAGGTTTCCAATTTAGTGATAGACCGCCCATCATGGTTTGAAACTTTGTTTGCTCTTGTCCATCAAAATAAATCACAAAAGAGTAGGCCTCATTCGCTGTCCCAAAATCTGTTTCTGATGTTTGCGGGCTAAAACGATAATTGTTAGAGGAGTAGTGAACTAATGTGTTCAGACTTAAGGTTTTTGAGATTTTTGTTTCCGTGGCAACTTGACCGTCCATAAAAACGGGGTTATACGCCCCTTTTGTAGGTAACGAATTTAGAAAATATCCATTGGACCTATATCTTGCTCCTGCGATATAGCTGAATTTATCGTTTACTTTTTGTTCTGCATGGGCTTCAACTCCCAATAGAGATAGCATTAATGAAGACTTAAAGGCACCTGGGTCTTTATAGGAGATGTCTAGTACAGAACTTAATTTGTCTCCATATTGCGCATCAAACCCACCTGCGGAAAATCGAACGGATTGAACAAGTGCTGAATGAATAAAGCTCATTCCTTCCTGTTGCCCACTTCTCGTTAAAAAGGGCCTGTAAACTAAAAAGCCATTTACATAAACCAAATTTTCATCATAATTCCCACCTCTTACATTATAATTTGACGTAAGCTCATTGTTTGAGGTTGCGGCAGTTGTAAGAACCAAGCTTTTTTCAACGCTTCCAGTAATCTTTTGAGCATCTATGACGGGTAGCATTTCTAATTCAAAAGGAGTTTCACGATTCTTGATTACGTCTACACCTTGCTGTTGCTGTATAGGGAAGCGAACATCGGGAAAAGTCTTGAACCCCTCAGTCACCCAAACTCTTTCTTTTTTAATGAGCTCATTGGCCTGGTATACGACCTCAATAGAGTCGCCAACGTTTAAAAGAAATGAATACATTCCTTTTACATTACTATATGAGGTTTGAACGGGGTCTGTATCGATTTTAATGAATACATTTTCTAGTGCATTTCCTTTCTCGTCGAAACAGAAACCCTTTACCTTATTGGCTTGGCTAAAATGGTGGAAGGCCACCAGAATGAATAAAATACTGCTAATTGTTTTCAAGACTGTAAAGTTAAGACCATAACGATTTACAAACGTATTTATTTTGTTTAATTTTTATGACAAGAATTTATTATATTTGTCGCCACGAAATGGTGGTTGTAGCTCAGTTGGTTAGAGCATCGGTTTGTGGTACCGAGGGTCGTGGGTTCGAGCCCCATCTTCCACCCAAAAAAAAGTCTGAGAAATCAGGCTTTTTTTTATGTCTTTATTTTTGAAATGAATTTTAAGGTAAGGCCGCATAGCTTTTCAAGTTTATCAGGCATTTCTATTGCAACCCAAGGATGAGCGCTGTCAAACACATGATTGGTTTCTTTAATCATATGGAGTTCACCTTTACTCCAATCAGCAAGTTTCTGGGAACTTTCAGAGGGAACAGACGTATCTTCTAAGCCATGGAAATGTGCAATCGGTTTTACATACTTCTTGCAAATTCTTTCAATATGGAATCTAGATTTGTTCTTTTGAAAATCATTGTATAGATTGAAATTTTGAGGTAGATCTTGTTTCGTTCGTCCATTCTTAACGAATCGTACCCCTTGGTCCCTCCATTCATTCAATACTTCACCTTTTGGAAATCTATTTTCAATGGATGCTATTGAAGCCCACGTACTCACTGATTTTATTTTCTCAAACTGATTTCCGGAAATTATCGCGATTGCGCCTCCTTTTGAATGACCAATGAGGTGTCCGTTCCAATTCGAATTTTTTGTATCGATATATTTTATTACTGCTTTTACGTCCTCGATTTCTTTGCTGTATGTATTTCTTCCAAAGGCTTCAGGGTCCGGAAAGTCAATGCCTTGTTCAACTGTACCTCCATTATGACTGGTGTTGAATTTACAAAATCCATATCCTTTATTTACAAAATATGCTTGGACGAGATTCCAGGCACCCCAATCTTTGAACCCCATGAAACCATGTATGAAAATGATGATTTCATTATTGAAATTTTTTGGAAGCTCTAAATCAATCAAGCTCAATCTATGGTCTGCCCCGCGGAAAGAATCATTAATTGTTTTCATACAGTATGTTTAGGATACATATTCTTGCTTATGAACGAGAAGGTACTCTTTGTTCTCTATTTCTCTATACCCCATATCGTAACAAAAGATATACTGAAGCCCTTTTTTAGTAGTATATATATTGGTGAAATAATGAAAATTGAACCCAAGCTCAGCCAATTGGATCAGGTGAATCTTGTTTTTACCAGTTGGATTTAAATCGGATAAAATCCTACGGTTTTTCCTTAATATTCGATTTATATTTCGAACGGCCTTATTAGAATCTTCATTGAGTTTGTTATTGTAGGAATTACGGCAATAGTCACAGCAAAACTTTTGATCTTTTCGACCAACTAGTTTCTCGTTGCATTCCAGGCAGTTACGTTCGTTATTCTTCTTCATTTCTACAAGATTAACAAGAATTAACATGAAATACAATTCATAAAATTCAATGTTTCTGATTTTTGTATGAATTAAAATATTGAAACCAATGATTGAGTCCAATTCTGAAGCATATTCTGAGGAAACGAATCCGTCCGAGCATTTAAGAAAGCTCAATGCTGAAATAGCCATAGAAAAGATCCTGTTAGATCAGCTAAGAACTGAGATTGGTAGAGTGGTCATTGGGCAAAAGGACATGATTGATTCCTTGCTCATTGCACTTTTGACCGAGGGGCATGTTCTTCTTGAAGGATTGCCCGGATTGGCAAAGACTTTAGCGGTTAAATCTTTGGCTCAAACCATGAACCTTGATTTTAGTAGAATTCAATTTACGCCTGATTTGCTTCCCGCAGATGTTACAGGAACCATGATCTATCAGCAGAAATCGGATGCTTTTACTGTAAGAAAGGGGCCAGTTTTCTCTTCTTTTTTATTGGCTGACGAAATTAATAGAGCACCTGCGAAAGTTCAGAGTGCACTTCTTGAAGCGATGCAGGAGGGGCAAGTTACTATTGGTGAGGAGACCTTTGAATTGCCATCTCCTTTTTTAGTTATGGCGACACAAAACCCAATCGAACAAGAGGGTACTTATATACTCCCAGAGGCACAGAAAGACCGCTTTTTACTCAAGATAAAGGTCGGCTATCCTACAGCAGTAGAGGAACAAGAGATCATTCATTCTCATATTCAAGCTGAGGAGAAAAAGCCGCTTCGAAAAATTCTATCCAAAAAGGATATTATTCGATTAAAAGAAATTGTAAAGCAAGTTTATTTAGATGAGAAAATAGAAAGATATATTGTCGAGATTATTCAACAGACAAGAAACCCAAGTATTAAAGCATTAGAGCCCTTAAAGCCTTATTTGATTTTTGGGGCTTCTCCAAGGGGAGGTATCGGTTTGGCTCTAGCGGCTAAAGCGAATGCATTTATGGAGGGAAGGTCTTTCGTTATTCCTGATGATGTCAAGGTAATGGCGGTTCGCGTATTGCATCATAGAATAGGACTTTCTTATGAGGCCGAAATGGACCAAATTAGTGCAGAGGATATTATTGAAAAAGTAATTCAATACGTAGACGTTCCGTGAATCTTAAGGAGCTCATACGGTCTGTGCGAAGAATTCAATTCAAATCGCAAAGTTTAACCCATCAAAAAAGGTTGGGTGAAGTTTCTAGCTCATTCAAAGGTTTTGGAATAAACTTTAGTGAAGTGCGCGAATACCAATTTGGAGACGAAACTAGGTTTATTGATTGGAATGTAACGGCTAGATATAACCGTCCGCATGTAAAGGTTTTTGAAGAAGAAAAGGAGCAGGTTAATATGTTGATGATCGATGTGTCAAAATCGATGGATTTTGAAAGTGATCAGAAATCTAAAAAACAAACGCTCATCGAGTTGTTTGCCACGATTTCTTTTTCATGTGCATTTAATAAGGATCGGGTAGGGGCCATTTTTTTCTCGAATAAGGTAGAACGGTATTTTGAACCCAAGGGCGGAGTTAAAAATATATGGATGATCGCTATGGAGCTTATGGAGTGGAAAAGTACGGCATCGCATTCTGAACTGATGGCTCCGCTTTCATTTCTGAGGTCTTTAAAACTCAAAAAATACCGTCTTTTTTTAATGAGTGATTTTCATTTTGAGAATCCCGAAAAGCAGTTGGATTCCTTAGTGAAGACCAAAAGGAAAAATAGAACTTATGTTCTTAACGTAAGAGGCTACTTAGAAAATGGTTTGCCGCTGAGGGGGTTTTACCAGCTCATTAATTCAGAGACGGGCATAAAGACTTGGCATAATGGGTTTTCAAACAAAGTCAGGAATCGATTGGCTAAACAAACTGAGTCCGTGAAGTCATATTGGAAGAAAGAGTGTAGGAAAAGCAATATGCAGTATATGGAATTGACGAGCCAAGATGATGTTTTTAAAAAGTTAAATGGATTGATTTGATAAGATTTAAGCTTCTTTTATTTTTTAGTTTAGCTGCCACTGCTGTCATCGGGCAAAAAGAGGTGGTTGTTGAGGTTTCTTCGGATACCCCGAGGGTCGGTGATGTTTTTAAAATAAGCTGTACAGTTCAAGGTTCAATAGATTTTCCAGAGGAAAAAATAAATCAAGGCTTTTATCCTGCAAAATATCTTTCAGTAGACACCTCCATTCACGAGACTTTATGCAAGGATGTAGAGGTTTTAGAGACCATAGATAGTAGCTTTTTGATTGATGGAGTTCAGTTTTATCAAAGAGAGTATGAGGTTATTGCATGGGATTCCTGTGAACTTTCACTGCTTGGGTTTGACTACCGCTTTGGTGATACTGTCATCAAGTCGCAGCAAGTTTATATAAAAGTTTCCTTTTATGATCAAAAGGATAACCTTGAGATTTATGACCTAAAAGAGACCTTCTCTGGTTGGGAATCAGATTCTAAAAAGTTCCAGCTCAAGACTGCTGCTTATGTCATTTTAGCATTGGTTTTACTTATGATCATTTCTATTTTTATTTGGTTGAAGTATTTCAAAAAGAACCAAAGTAGTGACACCAACCTTTCTGTTGAGGAGAAAACATTGGCAGAGATTCAAGTCTTATATGCTGCCGAATTGTGGCGTAATGATAGTATTCAAGAACATTTTGTGCAATTTTCATTTATCCTTAGAGACTACCTGACCCTTCGGTTTGGCGTTTCTTTTCTTGATAAGACAACGCATCAATCTAACTTGCTACTGAAGCATCTAGACATAAATACGGAGAGTAGGAGGCAAATTGAAAAGATATTGCTTGCTTCTGACTACGTTAAGTTTGCGGATTCAACAATTGCCGATCAACAAATTGAGAGTTTAAAACTCGAGCTCATTAAAATCGTTCTGGATACATCACCATTAATAGAAGAGGATCAATGAATTGGTTGATACGAAATACAGGGTATGATTTCTTAGAGCCAAATTGGTTTTATTTGCTGCTCTTGTTGCCTGTATTTATAGTTGCTTTATTTTATCTAGAGCGCCGTCAATTCCATGGTGTCGTCTTTACTAAACCTGAAGCTTCTCAGAGGTCAATTCAATCCGCCTTTATCCGTAGGTTAAGACAAGCTTTATTTGTTTTAAAGACAGCCTTTTTTTTATTGGTCGTTCTGGCTTTGGCTCATCCTTTTTCTTGGGACAATCAGCAACAGAATGATGATATAAATGTCGTAGGTATTGATATTCTTTTTGTTTTGGATGTATCTGAATCCATGCAAGCTATGGATTTAAAGCCCAATCGTTTGAATTCGGCAAAAAAGGTGATAGAGCAATTTATAGGCTACCGGAAGAATGACCGCATTGGTTTGGTTGCTTACGCAGGTGAGGCCTATTCTGCCTGTCCTAAGACAACAGATCACGGCCTGCTTTTGGAACAACTTGATAGAGTTAATGGAGCAGGTATGGTTCCTGGAACTGCTATTGGTATTGGTCTTGGGACTGCAGTTGCTCAGCTAAAAGGGGATAGCACAGAGTCAAAAGCAATTATTCTTTTAACAGATGGGACCAATAATAGGGGAGACCTTACTCCGATAGAGGCGGCTGGTCTAGCAAAAGATGAAAACATTAGGGTGTACTGCATTGGTGTTGGTACAAATGGCTTTGCCCCCATGCCTGATTCGTCCCCTTTTGGGATGGGTTATTTTTATGCACCTGTTGAAATAGATGAGCAGGTACTTGAAGATATTTCTGAGACTACAGGTGCGAAATATTTTAGAGCGACCAACTCGAAGTCTTTAGAAAAAGTAATATCGGAGATTGATAAAATAGAGAAAAAGAGAATTAAAATGCGACCAGATATACAGGCAGCCATTCCATTTCCTGAGTTTTTATTAACATCGATTCTGATTTTGAGTATACTCCTTTTTAGTATTGACTTCTTTTTATTTAAAGGACATGAGTAAAAAAGACAGATTCCAACAAAGGATGGTTTGGAAGGTATTTCTTCTAGACTTTATTTTCTCAATATTGATCCTTGCCCTCATTCAAAATTTCCGATTCAAAGGTTTGATTTTTCAAAATCAGGGTATACTTTATTTCTTACTCCTTCTTCTTCCAGCTTATATCTTGTTTGTTCAAGATCATAAAATAATCCAAAAGAAGTATGGAGATCGCAATCATTCTAAAAGACATCTCTATAAGTTTTTAGCTCTTAAGTTTTGTTTTGTTGGTTTGTTGTTAGGGCTTTCTGATCCAGTGATCGGTACTGAAAGTAGGGCTGTGGCTTCTCGTGAAGGCGATGTTATGGTCTGTTTAGACCTTTCTCGATCTATGGATGTTAAGGATATTGAAGGGGTGAGTAGGTTAGAGGCTAGTCGTAATTTATTGAAAGCGACGGTCAATAAATTGTCAGGGCAGCGAATAGGGCTTTGTATTTTTGCGGAAAATGCAATGATTGAGCTCCCATTAACAAGAGATTATGACCGCTTTAAGTTAATGGTTTCGGAGGTGAATACGAGTCATTTTAGTAATCAAGGTACGGATGTAGGCGGAGCTCTTCAAAAAGCGAAAAATACTCTAGAAAATAAAAAAGCAAATAATGTGATTCTCCTTTTAACAGATGGGGAGGACCATCAACCAGAAAGGCATGAAGTTTTTGAATCTATCGCTAGTTCAAATATTAAGCTCATTTCTGTTGCAATAGGGTCCGAGTCTGGCGGCCCGTTGATAACAAAAGGAAATCAAGAGCTGCGTTTGGATGATTCTGGAAATTTAATTTTATCCAAAGTTAATCTCTCCTTTGTTCAGAACTTATCCGAGCTTACAAATGGGCTTTGGTTTCATGCCAAGGACCCTTATCCAGCAACAGATTTAATATTAACAGAAATTAACCTCAGCTCAAATGGATATTTGCGAGATTTGACCTTTAAGATAGAGCGAAGGGTGTACTACATGCCTCTCATTTTGGCCTTTGTCGCTTTTTGCGTTTATGTGTTTTTACCATTTTTATTCAAAAAACCGAAATGAAAGTTTCATTTGTTTTTTTATTGGCTTGTATTCATGGATTCTGCTTGTCTCAATCCTTTAGAGATACCGCTTCTTTTGCACAGGAGCAATATAAAGCGAAGAACTATGATGGTGCGCTATCGTCCTATCAAAGTGCGCAGCAAATACAAGTTGCAGAAAAGAATTTTGAAAATGAAAAAGAGATGGCAACTGAGCTCGGTCAGGCAGCTTACAGGTCAGGGAATTATGATCAAGCGATTGAAAATTTCGAAAAAGCATTAAAAAAGGAAACAAAACCAGAGAATAGAGGAGTACTTTATTATAACCTAGGGAATGCAAACTACAAATCGGGCAATACTCAAAAGGCCATTGAATATTATAAAGAGGGTGTTAAGGTGTTGCCGAAAGACCTTGAAATGAAATACAATTTATCCCAACTTTTGCGTAAAAAGGCGGCGCAGAATAAGGAAAACAAGAATCAGAATCAGAAATCAGAAAATTCAAAAAGTGAACCTAATGATGGGCCAGAACAAAAGCCCAAACCCTCTAAATACTCCTTTGAAGAGCAACAAAAACAAAAGCTTCTTAATGATTTATTAAAAGATGCGGCAAATACCAAAAGAAGGTTAGAAAAAAATAAAAACGACGCGTCCACGAAAGCTAAAGATTGGTAATGAAAATAACCTTGTACATATCGTTTGTCATCTGTTTTACCTGTGCGCTTGCCCAGAATCCAGTTGTTCAGCTCAAGGTTTTAAACCTACAGCCAAAGGTAGGCGAGTTGATCACTATTGAAATGACGTCAAATATGGGCAGTGATTTTAATATTAAACTCCCAGCAGCGTTTAAAAATAGAGGTAAGGCAAATGGAATCAATCAAGAAAATATTAACGGAAATAGCAATACCGTTTATTATCAGGTCTTAAGTGGCTATTTTATCAAGTCAGGTGAATATGTTTTGGGCCCAGTATATGTTAAGGGGCGGTCAAAAACAATCAGCTCTAATAAGGTAAAGGTTTCCGTAAGTACTGATAAAAATGAGCGAAAGTCGAAAATAAATACGAATAGTCTGGAGCCTCTTAATCCGCCTATATTTGCTGAAACGGCATGCTCATCTGTTGAAATATATAGGGGGCAGTCTGTTAGCTTGAAATCAAAAGTATATTCAAAAAAAGAGTTTACCGGCATCCGTCATTACGAAGCGTATTCTATCGAGGGAAAGCATGAGGTTTATGAAGCCCAGATACCTAAAGACCTTGATTGGCAGAGAGTAGCGCTTGATGGTCAGCAATATTTAATGCTACAATTTGAGGAAAAAGTGATCTTCCCAAATGAATTAGGTGCTATTTTAATCTCTCCTTTTGAGATGATTCTAACGGGGAATGGTAGCTATAGGCTTCGTTCAGAGTCCAATACTATTAAAGTTTTGGACCTTCCTAAGCAAGGGCAGCCCAATGATTTTTCAGGCCTGGTGGGGAGTTTTAAGGTGAAAGCAGCCTTGTCGGATTCTATAGCCAGTGCTAATGATATTGTTTCTTTAACGATTGAGATTGATGGCATAGGAAACCTTCAGCATGCCGTCGCTCCTGAAATTGAATTACCTAATCAGCTTGAGCTTTATTCCGATCCCATTACGACAAATAATTACAAGATCAGTGACTCGGGATTTAAAGGGAATGTAATCTTTACGTATCCGGTTAGAGTACTCGATGAAAAAAGGATTGAAATTGCGCCCATTTCAATTTCTTTTTTTGAACCGAAGAAAGGGACTTATACGACAGTGAATGCCAGTAAGCTATTGCTCAACTCCTCTGTATTACAAAACTCGATTATTGAAAAATCAACAGTAGAACCATCCAATCTCGTTAAACCAAAGCAGGTTTCTTCTAAGTCTAACCTAAAAGTGGAATCAAATTTAATTTACAGAGTGCTTTTGGTTTTAAGTTGTGTTGCAGCACTTTTATTTTTGTTTCTTCTATTTAGACGAAAAAGGGCTAAAAAGGTCATTCCTGAAATCGTATATAAGGTGCCGAAGCTGTCCATGATTCAAAAGCAAATTGATTCTGTAATCGATCCTTTAATTCCAGAGGCTGAGGCACTCTCTAAAATGGAGGATTGTTTGTTTACGCTTTGTTCTTTTTTGCTCTCACAGGATAGTTTGCGCTTGTCAAGGAATGAGATTTATTTATTTTTATCAAATCAAATCAGTCAAGAACAAATCAATGACATTCGTTCATTATTTACCTCAATTGATGCGAAAAGGTATGCTGTAGACCTTTCAGAGTCTACGTTCCCTGAATTTAAGGAAAGGTTTAAAGAACGTGTTTTAAATATTTTGAAAGCAGTCCATTAATAACTCTATAGGCTTTTTTTTAATAATTTCCGAACCTTTTTCAAAAAAAATAGTAAAAAACATCCAACCTTAACGAATTTTCATCGTCTTAAGGGTAAATGTGATAGAACATGAGACAACTAAAAATTGCAAAACAAGTAACGAACCGTGAGACTGCATCATTGGACAAGTACCTCCAAGAGATTGGACGTGTAGATTTAATATCTGCGGAGGAAGAGGTCGAATTAGCGCAAAAAATAAAAGCGGGAGACCGTCAAGCACTAGAACGGCTTACCAAGGCGAATTTACGTTTTGTGGTTTCTGTATCTAAGCAATATCAAAATCAAGGATTGACCCTTTCTGATTTAATTAATGAGGGTAACCTTGGTTTAATTAAAGCTGCAGAACGTTTTGATGAAACTAGAGGTTTTAAATTCATCTCCTATGCGGTATGGTGGATTCGTCAATCTATTCTACAAGCACTTGCAGAGCAGGCACGAATCGTGCGTCTACCACTCAACAAGATTGGTAATATCAATAAGATCAATAGGGCCTTTTCAGAACTAGAACAAAAATTAGAGCGTCCGCCTTCGGCTGATGAACTTGCTGAAGTTTTAGATTGTACGCCTCAAGAAGTAAAACAATCTCTTTCGCAGAACGGAAGACATATCTCAATGGATGCCCCTCTCGTAGAGGGAGACGATTCTTCATCAAGTATGTACGATGTAATGGGGAGTAAAGACTCATTGCCGAGTCCTGAGTCAAATCTGGTTCTAGAATCTCTTAGAAGCGATATCCGACAGTCATTAAAAACCTTAACGCCTCGAGAAAGTGAAGTTGTAAGTATGTTTTATGGTTTGGAAGGCAAGATGCCTTTGTCGCTCGAAGAAATTGGTGACCGTTTTGATTTAACGAGAGAACGCGTTCGTCAAATTAAGGAGAAAGCAATTAGAAGGTTGAAGCATACCTCTAAAAATGTAATTCTTAAGTCCTATCTAGGCTAATTAAAGCGGGTCAACGTCAATGACAACCCTAACTTTTTTGTGCTCAGCATTTGAATAGAACACATCAACTAGCTCTTTTATTTTTTGCTTGACCTTAAAATCAGGAGCATCTTTCTCAATTTTTATTTTGATCGTCTTTAGGAATTTGTTTCTTATTTTCTGTACAATAGGATATTCAGGGCCTATGACCCTTTCTTTGAATACAGACTTAAGTAGCTCTGCGAGATGCTCTGCGGATGCATCAATAGTATGAATATTCTCATGCTTTAGGGTAATTGCAATTAGCTTATAAAATGGGGGATAGTGGTAGTTTTTACGTTCTATAATTTCATTCTCATAGAATTGCACATAGTCATGTTGGCCTACCAGTTGTAAAACCCAATGCTCAGGATCCCCTGTTTGTACGATTACTTTCCCTTGCTTTCCTTGTCTACCTGCTCTTCCAGCAACTTGAGACATCAATTGATATGAACGTTCGTATGCTCGGAAATCAGGTCGGTTTAGAAGCATATCGGCATCCAATATCCCAACGAGGTATACATTGTCAAAATCAAGACCCTTGGTTACCATTTGCGTTCCAATCAAGATGTCAATTAAACCTTTATCAAAATCATTTAAAATCTTCTCGTATGCATTCTTCGAACGCGTGGTATCTAGATCCAATCTTTTGACAATTTTGTCTTTAAAAATGAGGCCAAGTTCATCTTCAATCTTTTCAGTCCCAAAGCCAATCATATTTAGTCTATTGCTACTGCATGATGGACAAGAACCAACTGGGTTCGTTGAAAAACCACAATAATGACATTTAAGCAGGTTGGCTTGTTTGTGGTAGGTCAGCGATACATCGCAGTGGTTACATTTTGGTGTCCAGCTGCAAACCTCACAAGACCAAAGGGGTGTATAACCTCTTCTATTTTGGAATAATATAATTTGTTCTCCTTTGCTTAAAACATGTTCCATTTCTTCCAATAAAAAATTAGAAAAGTGCGAGTTCATATTTTTAAGCTTACGTTCCCTTTTCAAATCTGAGAATAAAACTTCAGGCATTAAAAGACCTTTATATCTCTCTTTTAGAGAGACAAAACCATATTTACCTGACGTTGCATTGAAGTAAGTTTCTAAAGAAGGTGTTGCTGTTCCTAGTATCACTTTAGCGTCATGCATTCTTCCCAATACAATGGCTGCATCTCTACCATTATATCTTGGTGCGGGGTCATATTGCTTAAACGAACTTTCGTGTTCCTCATCAACAATAACCAATCCTAAATTTTGAAAGGGTAAAAAGACAGAGGATCTCGCACCAAGTATGATTCTAAATTCGTGTGGATCATCTTGTAGGACCTTGTTCCATATCTCAATGCGTTCGTTCTGGTTGAACTTGGAATGATAGACCCCTATTTTCTCTCCGAAGTACTTGGACAATCTTTGAATCAGCTGCGTTGTTAGTGCAATTTCGGGAAGTAAAAAGAGCACCTGATTTCCCTGGTCAAGCTGGTCTTGAATCATTTGAACATAGATTTCTGTTTTACCAGAACCAGTGACGCCATGAAGGAGTGTTACATTCTTTTCGAGCATTGCATCTTGTACTTCAACAAGAGCCTGCTTTTGAGCTTCAGTTAGCTCCTTGAAATCGGCGTTATTGCCTTTATTAAGATGTACACGGTCAATTTGAAAGCGCTCTGCAACTAGAATCCCTTTTTTTTCTAGCGTTGTTAATGCTGAGGCACTAATTCCTTGGTCTAGAATGGCCTTTTTTTCAATTGGAAAAAATCCTTTCTGTTCATGCGCCAAATGTACGATGTGAAGAAGTGCTTCAACTTGCTTTGTATTTCGAGGGCTACTTTCAAGTTCTTCTAGAATGATATTCAGGTTATTTTCATTCTGAAAATCTTCTTTAAGCAAGAAGCAGATGGCTGTTTTAGCAGCATAACGTTGTTTGATCTCTTCATTGGAGATAATTATTTTTCTTTCTATAAGGGTTTTTACGATGGGCTGTACGGTCTGTATAGATAGAAATTCTGAGAGTTCTTTAAGGGTACAAGAGCCTTTGGCCTCTAGGTAATCGACAATTTGATCTTCGCGATCATTGAGGTGGTCATGTGATGCGTCAAATTCTGGATGTAAAGAAATATTGGTTTCACTACCAAGCTTGAAGTTTGCAGGAAGCGCGGCATTCATCACCTCTCCGATCGCAGCCATGTAATACTGTGCGACCCATTTCCAAAACTTCAATTGCTCAATTGTGACGATGGGCTGGTCATCTAATACAGCTTCAACGTATTTTGATTGGTAGTTTTTTGGAACACTATCGTGAACATTAACGACAATGGCAGTATGTAACTTGTTTTTACCAAAAGGGACGATTACTCTTAAACCGACAGCTACTTGCTCATTCATCTCGAATGGAATTCTGTAGGTGAAAGCCCTATGGATAGGAACGGGCAAAATCACATCAGCAAATAGGGTAAGCCGATTAGACATTATATGTGGTTAAAAGTAATTTAGTTGCAGGCAAAGGTTTCTTCGTTCCCGACTACATTATCAGCAGGATGATTAGAACAAAATTGTAATAATCCTGTAATTGGACCCTCGCATAGTTCTTGTGTACTTTTCCTATCAATAGCTCTAATAAATGCCTGTTGTTGCGAGACATAGAATGGTCTGTAGACCTTCACTGTTTGCCTAGAGGAGAAAATCCCAATGACTCTATAGCCATTGGTTACATCAAGATTCGTATAGGTAGGTTTGTTTTGCGCTAAAGAACTAGATGGTTGATTTACTAAAATATAATTATTTAGATCCTCTGAACCGCCCGTAACCGTAATATCAAAGCCTAGAAAATTTCGTTTGTCAATGAGCGGGTCATTTGTTATGTTATTCTGAACAAGATTGTAAAACGTAAGTCCGTTAGCACTAAAAGATTTTGACGAGTTTGGAGAAACATTGCTTTCGCCAATTTGCCAATCAAATGATTTAGATACCGATGCTGATCCAATATACTCTGCGATATTCACCCCTATCTTAATGTTGACCACATGTGCGTTTCCTGAGTTTGATATTGTTACACCAGTTGATTTGTACTCTCCTGGATTGCTTGCGAATTTAAATGTAAAGTTTTGAGATACAGCTGTAGTTGTAATGTCATTTACAAGATCTGTTGTTGCTGAAACTTCAAATTGCCCAGAATTAATGACAGCGTTAAGTCGGTATTGTGCATCTGGGTTTAAGGATGTGAGCATCTGGTTGGAAGAGGTTTGTACCATTCCGTATACACCCGAATTAGAAATTGTCGTTGGTAAGGTTTTAAAATAATATACCTTCTGATAGGGTGCATAAAAAACACCATTTGTGTCTTTATTCTCTATTAGAGTATCCTTAAGTAACCATGTTCGTATAACATTGCCGCCTTCAATCTCATCTATTGTTGCTTCTACATTATTAAAGTAACTTGAATCTTCAATTTGAGCAATTTCAATCGCATTTCCAGGGCCAATAAAAGCACGGGTTATTTTAACATAATGTAAGGAGTCAGAGTGGTCTAATAAACCATAAACGACAGCTGTTTCTTTAAAATCTCCAATTAAGTCAATTTTCTCGCTACAACTAAAAATAATACATAGTGTTGCTAGGGCACAAAGTAGTCTTGTCATGGGGTTGAAATTTCCAAAAGTTCTACCTCAAATATAAGAAGACTATATGGTTTTATACCACTCCTCGGATCAGGGTTTGCACCGTAAGCCAATTCATGAGGGATAAAGAATTCGAATTTAGATCCTTTTTTCATCAATTGGATTCCCTCAGTCCATCCGGGAATGACCTGGTTTAATTGAAAGTCTATAGGTGCACCTCGGTCATATGAGCTATCAAAAGTTTCTCCAGAAAGCAAAGTCCCTTTATAATTTACTTTGACTTTTGAGCCTGCAGTTGGATTTTCTCCTGTTCCTTTCCTGAGAACCTTGTACTGAAGTCCTGAAGGTGTTTGTTTAACTCCTTTCTTCTTTTTATTTTTTTTCAAAAACTCATTGCCTTCTCTCTGAAATTTTTCGAGGGTAGCATTGTATCTCTTTCCTATTTCTGTTTTAAGGGTAGAAAATAGAATATTCACACTATTGGTATCGTCAAGAAATGCATTTTTTAAGTCAAACCCATCTTTTAACCCTGTATACGTTAAATCAAAGTTGACTAAATCTAAGGCATTAAGACCCTCGAAATTACTATAGAACTCCATTCTGTTCAATGCGCCTACACATGAAGCACATTGCTTAATGAAGGTTTTGTTTTTTCGCAAATCCTCTGAAGAAAGAAAAGACTGTATTTTCATTTCACAGCTATCGAGACGCATCGATCCCAATGAATCTTGAAACCCAGCAAGGATTTCTTCTTTGTCTAAAAGTGAAAAAACAGTGTCTGTAATAAACGGTTTGGCCATTTCAAAACCGAGAACATAGGATATGCTATCACGTTCCGTGCTTAATGAAATGTTACTGCGCGAATAGATGATTTTATCTTTAGCTGACTTTTTGCCGGCTTTGCTCGATTGTGCAGCATCATCTCCACATGAAAAAAGAATGAATCCAATAATTATGACAAGTCCTCTACTCATTTGATTTCGATCAATTCAACGTCAAATATTAAGGCACTGTATGGTTGTATTGGTCCACCTGGGTGAGGATTTGCACCGTAAGCTAATTCTTGTGGGATGTATAATCTATATTTCGAACCTACAGACATTAATTGTAGTGCTTCAGTCCAACCTGGAATGACTTGGTGAACACCAAAACTTGCAGGTGTACCTCTTTCAACAGAACTATCAAAGACAGTTCCATCAATTAACGATCCGTGGTAATGAACAGTTACCGTGTCAGAAGCACTTGGTTTTGCGCCGGTACCTTCTTCTGTCACTTCGTATTGAAGTCCTGAATCAGTTGATGAAACCTCATCTCTCTTTAAATTCTCTTCTAAGAAGACAGTTCCATTTTCTTTATTATCACCAAAAGCTGCAGAATTAGCTTCTTCAAGAAATTCTTGAATCAATCCATTTGCCTCTTGAGGGTTTATTTTTAACTCTTTTTCTTCGAAAACATCTTGAATCCCGTCTCTTAACAAATCAAGATCTAACGACCCTAATTGTTGACTTTTTAAACTTTCGGCAATACTCAATCCTACTGCGTAACTTACTTTATCTTTTAATTCTTGCATTATTTTGTTTTAAGAGGCACAAAGTTAAACAAAATTCGATGTTTAGCCACACAAAAACCAATGCTTTTAACATTGTAACCCTATGTCTTTTTTTGCGTAAATAAACTTATGAAAAAGGAGCATTCATTTTCTTATGAAATCCACAGTGATTGGAAAGAATTAGCGGTTGAGGACCAGGTCTTAGTGGATCGTGCCTATGAAGCGATGGAGAATGCCTATGCGCCTTACAGTCTTTTTAAAGTGGGTGCTTCAGCGCGTTTAGATAATGACGCAATTGTCACAGGGAGTAATCAAGAGAATTCGGCCTACCCATCAGGGTTGTGTGCAGAAAGAGTGGCTTTATTTCATATCGGTGCGAATTTCCCAAAGCAATCTGTACAAACATTGTGTATCGTTGCGAAAGGAGATTTAATCCCTCCCGAAAAGCTATTGTCTCCATGTGGAGCTTGTCGTCAGGTGATGCTCGAAACAGAGAATAGGCAAACCAATAAAATTAAAGTGATCATTATAAATCAGGACCGTAGAGCCTTAGTTTTATCCAGCGTAATTGATCTTTTACCCTTTGGTTTTAGTGCGGGGCATTAATTCCTACTTCTATTAGGTTTTGGCTTTGTTCATGACTATCTTTGTTCACTCAAATTTTAGTTATGATCAATTGGTTTACAGTTAAGTTAAAATATACAAAACAGCTAGAAGACGGCACCCTGAAAAGAGTTACTGAGCCTTATTTATTGGCAGGAATGACTTTTACTGATGTGGAAGCAAGAATCTATGAAGAGCTGGGAAGTAGTATAAGGGGAGAATTTTTAGTTACTGGAATTGCGCGAACAGATATTCATGAGATTTTCTCTATCGATGGTTCAAACGTTTGGTACAAGTGTAAAATCTCCTACGAAAGTGCGGATGCTGATGGCGGAAAGAATAAAAAGATTACGCAACTCATCTTGGTTGAAGCAAGCAATGTGAAAGAAGCTTATGATAACCTATCTGAAAATATGTCAAATTTAATGGTTGATTATAAAGTGATTTCGATTACGGAGTCTCCGATCATTGAAGTTTTCTATCCAAATGAGAGCTCAAAAATAATTGAGCCAAAGGAGAATGAGTCAAGTACTAAAGGCATGGTTCCTAATACAGAGTTTCATTCAGAATCTGAAACAAGTGTTGTAGACGAATACGATACAAATGAGTAAACATCTAGACCGTCTTCGTGATGAGCATAAGGATTTTGATTTGAATGCATTAAGTGATGTATTTTCAAAAGATCCATTTTTTGCTTTTCAGGAATGGTTTGACTTGGCTTGTAAATCTGAGCAGCCTGAACCTAATGCTGTAGTTCTTTCTACCGTGGATCAGCTTAGTATGCAGCCCTCTAGTAGAGTGCTCTATTTAAAGGAGCTCCGAAAAAAAGCATTTGTTTTTTATACAAATTATCAAAGCAACAAGGCACTTGAAATGGAGAGTAATCCTAAGGTGAGCTTGCTTTTTTTCTGGCCAGGTTTACAAAGACAAATTAGAATTCAGGGCGTTGTTACAAAGATCGACCCTAAAGAAAGTGATGCTTATTTTGATTCCAGACCTCGTTCAAGTCAACTAGGTGCTTGGGCATCTGAGCAATCTCGTGTATTGAAATCAAGGGAGGATTTAGAACAAAAAAGCATAGAAATCGGAAAGGAATTTCCTGAAAAAGTTGAAAGGCCAGATTTTTGGGGTGGATATGCTGTGGCTCCTGTTAAATTCGAGTTCTGGCAAGGTCGTCCATCGAGACTCCATGACCGCATTGTTTTCGAGCGCTCTAAAGATCTTTGGAATACTTATAGAATTAATCCTTGAAAATGGAACCTACTTGCATTTCTTTTGAAAGCGGTTTGAAATTAGTTTACCTCCATAAACAGAGTGCTGTTGCACATATTGGATTTTTTTACCGCGCTGGTAGTCGTTTTGAAAACAAGGATCAAACTGGCTTGGCTCACTTTTTAGAACATTGTGTTTTTAAAGGGACAAAGAAACGAAGTGGGATTCAAACCATCTCACGAATTGATGAGGTAGGCGGAGAACTCAATGCTTATACAGCAAAAGAGGAGCTTTGTTTGCACGCATCTTTTCCTAAAGAGCATACAAAAAGAGCCATTGAATTATTAGCGGATATTTCAATTAACCCTGTTTTCACTAAAAAGGAAGTAGAGAAAGAGAAAGAAATTATCATTGATGAAATTAATTCATATTTGGATAGTCCGTATGACAAGATTTTTGATGATTTTGAAGAGGAGCTTTTTAAAGGACATGCTCTAGGGAATAATATTCTCGGTGTTAAAAAAGGGCTAAAGAATTTATCTAAAAAGGATTTGGATGCTTTTGTCAAAAGCTATTTCACAAAAGAAAACTTAGTCGTCTCATTCGTTGGGGATATTCCTTTAAAATCTATTGAGAGTTTAATTCACACCCACCTTGCTGAAATGCCTATTAAGGGTATTCAAATTGCGCTTGATTCGTTTTCGGGCTACCAACCCTTTACCATAAAGCGCGAAGAAGCAAATTACCAAGCACACCTAGTTTTAGGGGGGATGGCTCCTAGTTATAGCGATGAAAATAGAGTGGTGATGTCATTGCTAATGAATATGTTAGGAGGTCCAGCTATGAATTCTACTTTAAACATCAGTCTTCGAGAGCGTCATGTACTGGCCTACAGTGTTGAAGCAAATTACGTTCCCTACGTAGATGTTGGGTTTTGGCAGGTTTATGTCGGATGTGAATCTAAGAATATAAATAAGTCTATTAAGCTGATTAAAAATGAGCTTGAACGGTTTCAGAACAAACCCATTAGTGCTGCTCGGCTTAAAAGAGCTAAACAGCAATTTAAGGGGCAATTGGCCCTAAGCATGGATGTGAATTCGGGTTTAATGCACAGTTTAGGTAAAAGTCTATTGGCTTTTGGACAAATTGATACGATCGAAGCTATACATATGAGTATTGATGGTATATCGTCTAAAGAGCTTCAAGAAATCGCAGTGAAATATATGAATAAAACCGATATTTCTACTTTGATATTTGATTTGAAAGATTAGTTTCTAGAACCAAAAATAGTACTTCCAATTCGAACCATATTACTTCCCTCTTCAATAGCTAGTTGGAAATCACCGCTCATTCCCATGGAAATCACATCAAAGGTTTCTTCACCTGAAAAGAATTGATTTTTGAGGGTCTTATGTATATGATGAAGTGCCTTAAACTCGTTTCGTATTTTTTCTTGATCACTTGAGTAGGTAGCCATTCCCATAACGCCACGGACACAAATGTTTTGAAGATCTTTGTAGTCATCTGAAGCTAGAATAGCTATTGCTTCCTCTAATGTCAGTCCAAATTTAGATTCCTCATCAGCAATATAAAACTGTAAAAGGACTTCGATAATACGCTTGTTCTTTGCGGCTTGTTTATTGATCTCTTTGAGCAGTCTAATACTTTCTACGCCATGAATTAAGGAAACAAACGGTGCCAGGAATTTTACTTTATTTCTTTGTAGATGTCCAATAAAATGCCATTGGATTTCCTTAGAAAGTAATTCTGATTTGGAAACCATCTCCTGTACCTTGTTTTCACCGAAGATGCGTTGTCCCGTATCGAAAGCTATTTTCAAATCTTCAATGGGTTTGGTTTTAGAAACAGCTACGAGTACGACGTTTTCAGGTAATTCACCTTTTATTCTCTTAAGGTTTTCAGCAATCATTCATGTATGTTATAGATGGTCAATCCGCTGCGTAGTTTGGGCTCAACCCATGTCGATTTAGGGGGCATGTATAAACCTTCATCAGCAACTGCTTTTATTTGTTGGATATTTGCAGGGAAAAGCATAAACCCAAGCTCAAATTTTTTCTTTTTCAATTCAATCTCAAAGGAATTTGCATCAAAGGTACCCGGCAGGAAATCAACTTCATCACTCGTTTTAAGGTCTTCAATTCCTAGTATTGGTTTTAAAATTAGCTCCGTCAATAAATTAGAGTCAAGACTTTTGACAGGGTGTTTTGTGTCGATTAACTCATGCTTGATTTCAAGTGAATACCAAAGATCGTCAATGTAAAAATTTAGCACATGATTTTTCTTAGGCGCTGTACCTTTTAGAAGTTTTGTTACCGGCCCTATTTTTTTTAGCTTACCTATAAAATCTGAAGGTGTGAGCTTATTTAATGATTTTATTAATCGATTAAAGGCCATAATGTGAAGTTGGCTTTCTTCTACAAAATAGCCTAAGAAATTCTTTGACTTTGGAATCTGCGCTCCCTTTTCAGTGAATAATGCAGCAGAGGATGCGGAGCGATGGTGGCCATCTGCAATATATACCTCATCAATACTCTTGAAGCATGTTTGAAGAGCATCTGATTGTTTTACTGAAAGTACCCAAAGCTCATGTTTGATTTTGTCTGTTGTAGTAAATTCATATTCAGGTCGTTCTTTGATCAATTCACTCAATTGAGCTTCTGTATGATTATTTCCCTTATAGGAAAGTAAAACGGGCTCTGCGTTGTATCCAACAATGTCTAGGTAGTTCGTGAAAATAGCTTCCCTTGAACTTAAGGTCGCTTCGTGTATTTTTATCTTTTTCTGAAGGTATTCCTCTACACTGGCTCCCGCAATAACACCCATGCAGGTATTTGAAGAGCTCGATTGCCTGTATAGGTATAGTCGCTCGGATTCTTCATTAATTAAAATGCCTTTTTCAATGAAATCTCGATAACGGTCTTTCACCATATCAAATCTCTTTGATGAATTGGGTTTTGTACGAATTGGATTCCCAAATTCAGGATTGATAATCCTTAAAAAGGTGTATGGATTGTCCTCTAGCTTTGCGGTTAAAACATTCTTTTTATAAGAATAGTAGGGTCTTGTCGCGACTAAGTGAACTTTATCTCGAACGGGTCTAAGTGCTTTAAATTTAGCAATGTTCGCCATAGATTAGAATTTGTAACTCATACCGAAGCTTGGTAAGAATGGAAACTGATATATTTCCTCATTTGTTACCCTGTTTACGTAAAAAAGGTTGTTTCTATTGTAAGCATTTGTAACACTTACTACCATTTCCATGACCGTTTTGTTTTTGAATTTTATTTTCTTTTTTACGGTTATGTCAAGACGGTGATAGTAGGGGAGCCTTTGGCTATTGAATTCACCTAATATTGTCGACACCGTATTGGTATTATTGGTGTTGGGGTCCGTGGTTACACCGTTTGAGAAATTTTCTGTCTGAAAAAAACCTGCGGTAGGTGTGAAGGGTAAGCCTGAACCTAAATTCCATCTCACACTCAAATCAAAATCTTTTTTGTCACCAAAAATATAGGAGCCTACTAAGTTTACGTTGTGTCTTCTGTCGAATACAGGGTAATATTCATTGAATCCGTCCCATCGCACATTGTGCCCATAGGAGTAAACACCCCACAAAAACAAACGGTCTTTACTGTATTTAAGAAGAAGATCCGCTCCAAGAGATTGACCGGACTCAATGATAAAGTCTTTTTTAAATACGTCGTCAATGAGCTCAAAGGCCGCAACGTCATCGTAGAGCTTGTTTTGATTGATGTTACTCAGTTGTGAAAAGTATTTGTAGTACCCTTCAAGGTTTAGTGTTATATTTTTTGATAAATCTATTTCAACGCCTGCAATACCGTGCCATGCATACTGTAGGCCATTATTAACATTCCTCGTTCCTCCAAATTCATTTACAAACTGGTCTTGAACATTTGTAGGAGCGCTTAGAAGGCCATTAAAGAGGTTGACGATATCCTTATCTGAGGATGCCGAAGTGAAATTTTGTGAAAAGCGACCTCCGGAGAATTTAAATCTGATTTTTTCAGTCGCATTATATTTTGCTGCTAATCTTGGTTCAAGAGAAATTGTATTTAAGGATGCATACAATTGAGCACGCATACCCGTTTGAATAACCCATCTTTTAAAGATGCCTCGATAGTTAAAATAGGTACCGATTTCGGTTGTGAAGTTTTCATCTTCAATTTTTCTCCCAACCTCATTATAGGTCGTGTATTTTGTATTGAATCCATTTAGATTAAACCCGTAGTTGATTTCTCCTTCGTCTTTAAGAAAGTAACTGAAGTCAAAGCCAAGGTCGAAACCACCAATACTTGAAGTTCTAGGCTCTAACTCATTTTCTGTAAATGTAGTTTGGAAGTTACTTCCATTGACGTGTCCGCGAATAAATATTGGAGACCCACTAGGAACCAATAAGAAATTTATCCCACCTCCTGCAGCATTCCAGTTTAAGTCTGCAATGGAGTAATTCACACTATCCTGATTGCTAAAACCAAAGGCGCTAAACTTACTTCCGCCGTCTCCTGTAAATGTTATTTTACCGTATAAATCTGTAAAGTTAAAAGGCAAACCATTCCCGTCATTAATGCCCGGATATAATCTTTCGGATGTGAGGTCTAATAAACTTTTTTTCGCTGAAAAAATATAAGAACCAGCACGAGGAGAATCTCCTTGCTTTTTACCTAAGGGACCTTCAAGGACCAACTTTGCTAAAAAAGGAGAGACGGATGTTTTTCCTGCGAATTTTTTTCGGTTACCATCTCGATAAGTTATATCCATGATGGACGAAATACGACCACCATACTTGGCTTCAAAGCCCCCTGTATAAATATCTACGTTTTTAATGAGCTCTGTTTCGAAGATAGAGAAGAAACCTATGGAGTGGAAGGGGTTGTAAATGGTCATACCATCCAATAGAATCTTGTTTTGAATCGGTGTTCCACCACGTACATAAAGCTGACCACCTTGATCACCTGTTGTAATCACTCCCGGTGTAACCGAAAATGCACCGACAATATCATTTTCAGCTCCATAGCTCGGGATTCGCTCAAGGCCTTCTTTACTGATCTTTAATTTCGAGATTTCAATTTTAGTTCGTTTTGTCTTACTCTCAGCCGAAACTCTAACCTCATCAAATTGCTGGACGGATTCAAGCATCTTTAGCTCAAATTTTACATCTATAATATTCTTCTTACTGCTTAGATCAATGTTTTGAATCTGCACTTCATATTTATAGTTCTCTACTTTAATGAGGTATGCTTTACTGTCAAGTTTGGGTATCTGGAAAAATCCATTAAGATCCGAAATAGCACCAGCGACGGTAGCGCTATCCATGCTTAAAACCTTAACTTTTTCATAGGCCATTGGTTCCCCATTAGATTGGTCATATATAAAACCTCTAACAGTTTTAGACTGCGCAATAAGCTGATTTGAAACAAAAATGAGAGAAAGACAGATAAGAAGTATTTTCATAGTATGATGATGTAGGTTGCAAATTTAGTCAATTGTTTGCAATCTTTAGTAGCCTATTAAATAACTAACTTTATTGAATACTTTAAAACAAAAGATAAAGACTATAAAAATGGAATTAAATAGAATTGAAGAACCTTATGTATTTGAACTCAATGATTCTAATGACCTCAAATTGGTCATGGATTCTTCGGTGAGTTTAGAGGGGAAGAATAGAGGAATGACTCCTATGCAGTTATTGTTGGGGGCTCTTATGGGCTGTATGTCAATAGATGTAATGTTGGTGCTTAAAAAACAAAAAATGTCCCCAAAAACATATCGGGTTGCTGTAGATGCTCATAAGAAAGAGGGGGTTCCTACGCCCTATGAACGCATTCATTTCCGTATTTATATTGATAAAGAGATCGATGTTAAGCGTGTCAACAGAGCTGTTGATTTATCTCTGAATAAGTATTGCTCAGTGAGAGCGAGTTTACATCCCGATATCGCAATTAGTTATGAAATATTTGGAGTTTAAGAAAACAAGGAGTCGACAAAAGATGTTTTGTCAAATAGCTGTAAATCTTCCATTTGCTCTCCCACGCCAATGTATTTAACAGGGATATTCATCTGGTCGGATATTCCAATGATTACGCCTCCTTTAGCAGTTCCGTCAAGCTTTGTAACGGCCAAGGCATTGATGTCTGTTGCTATTGAGAATTGTTTGGCTTGCTCAAATGCATTTTGGCCCGTAGACCCGTCAATCACCAAAAGAATCTCATGAGGTGCATTAGGTACAACCTTATCCATCACTCTCTTGATCTTATTGAGCTCATTCATGAGGTTGACCTTATTGTGCAGTCTTCCTGCTGTATCAATAATCACAACATCTGCATTTTGAGATTTTGCTGATTGCAAGGTGTCAAAGGCAACACTAGCAGGATCTGCGCCCATGCCTTGCTGCACAATCGGAACACCTACTCTTTCAGACCAAATCACTAACTGGTCTACCGCAGCTGCTCGGAATGTGTCTGAGGCACCCAAGATTACTTTCTTTCCTGCTGTTTTAAATTGATGGGCAAGCTTTCCTATGGTTGTTGTTTTACCAACACCATTAACCCCTACAACCATGATGACATAGGGTTCTTTTCCTTCTTGATGCTTGTCCTCTGTTTTTAATTCTGATGGATTGTCTTCTAAAAGATTGGCGATTTCTTCTTTTAGTATGTTTTGAAGCTCATCGGTTCCCATTACCTTGTCTTTTTTGACCCGGCTTTCAATCTGACCAATAATTTTCAATGTCGTTTCCACGCCAACATCTGATGAAATAAGAACCTCTTCAAGCTCATCAAGAACTTCATCATCGACTTTAGATTTTCCAACAATAGTTCTCGCTATTTTGGAAAGAAATGAGGTCTTTGTCTTCTCTAACCCTTTATCAAGAGTTTCTTTTTTTTGTTTAGAAAAGAAATCAAAAAGTCCCATATGATTGTAAAAAAAAAGCTCCCATTGGAAGCTTCATTATTTTTTTGATAGGGTTTAGCTTTTGCTAAACCACTCTTTAACTTTGTCGTTATGAACAATTCCTTCTTTGAAGGAGTATGCTCCAGTCTTATCAGACTTAATCATCTTTATTACTTTAGTGTGAGCTTTTCCTCCACCTTTCTGTAAACTTGCAACTACTTTCTTTGCCATAACAAATTATTTAATTTCTTTATGAATTGTATATTTTTTCATAATTGGATTGAATTTTTTAATTTCCATTCGATCCGGAGTATTTTTTCTATTCTTGGTAGTAATGTAACGAGATGTACCAGCCATACCTGAATTCTTATGCTCTGTACATTCTAAAATTACTTGAACTCTATTTCCTTTGCTCTTTGCCATTTCAA
>CAJJCU010000111.1 GCA_905182775.1 uncultured Flavobacteriales bacterium | reverse complement strand
CTGAATTACAGAGGCATAAGATTTTGTATCCTGTTGTAAATTAATGACATTCAAAGCCAAGACAATGGCTGCTGAATTTTGGTTTCGGCCAAGAAAACTCTTCATTTGACTTTGAAATGAATAATATTCTTTTTGCATGTAGGTATTGATACTTTCTTGTTTGGCTGGGTTCTCCTTAATCGCTAATAAGGCTGAATCATTTTTATACTGAAATTTACCAAGTATTTTTGCGAATTGATTCATTGCTGTTGATTCTTCAGAACCGATAATATTGCAAAATTCATTTAGCTTCTTTCCATCTCCATATATTTTAATGTCGGATTTATTGCGGCAAACCAAATGAATGTTTGTTGCCCCTAGTCGCAATAGGTAGTAATCTTCACGAGGAAGCTTTATCGTAGCATTAAACTTACCCTCCTTGTCAATCAATATGGTGTCAAAATCTTTTAAGACATTGTTGTCATACTGTTGTGAAAGAAAGAGTGTATCAGTTAGGGCTCCAAATATAGAGCCGGAGAGATGAATATTCGCTTCTTGGGCCCGCACAGCGCCCACGAAAATTAAGCTCAGAAGGAGTATTTTGCTTTTCATAATTAGTAGTTATAAATTTTCTTCAATCGTTCTTCTAGTTCCTTTCCACGCAGATTCATTCCAATGATACGCCCCTCAGGGTTTACAAGTACGGTGTAAGGAATGCCTTTGATTTGATAAAGAGGGACAACTGCCGAATTCCATCCTTTTAAATCACTTACATGATGTGGCCATTCTAATTGATCTTGGACAATTGCAGACTTCCATTTGGTCAAATCTTGGTCTAGGGAAACAGATAATATAGTGAATTTTTTCTTTTTATATTTTTTATACAATTTGACAACATTAGGGTTTTCCCTTCTGCAAGGACCGCACCAAGATGCCCAAAAATCAATAAGTACGTACTTTCCTCTTAAGTCGGAGAGGCTCAATTGATCACCGTTAATCGTTGTGGACTGAAAGTTGGGCGCATCATAGAAGCCATTATTAAGCATATAGGTTTGCATGATTTGAAATTGATCGACAAAGTTTTGGGAAACATCAGTTTTAGGATAAGCATTAAAAAACGCTGAGGCAACACCTCCAAAGATTTGAATACGCTCCTCATCCCAATCCTCAGGTGTTTGCATAATGTATAATGAAAGCACAATATTAAAAGGACTCGCAGGCTTTTGTTTCATTTTTAGGGCAGCAAAATCCGAAAGTACTTTTAAGTTTCCAATTGCCCTTTTCTCCTGGTATTGCTCAAGATCATCGGACCATGAAACTCCGTTGACTTGGATTTTATTTGCGATGGAATCTTTATGGGTTTTAATAAAAATAGAATCTCCTGGTGCAATGGTTAATTCAATTGAATCAAGCTGAGCGCCATTTGTTTTTAAAACATAATAACCTAAGCCAGGAATGTCTGCATTTAACGAAAATTTACCCGATGGATCTGTAGTGACAGAGGCCAATTCAACTGCTTTTCCTCTAGACTTAAGCATTGGAGCTTCTAAAGTCACTTGCAGCCCACTGCCGCCAGTGATAACACCACCTATTGTTGTGGTTTGAGCAGAAGATTGCTGCGTTTTATTATGGTCTTGAATGCTAAAAGATGGCTCCTCGTATTCAGCACCACAAGATAGGAGTCCTATGAAAAATAAAACCGGTGTAAACTGATAGAACTTAGGCTTCATTTAATTTTTTTCTAAGAAGTGAGTTTGCAATTTTTGGATCAGCTTTACCTTTTGAAACCCGCATTAATTGCCCCATGAAAAATCCAATAAGCTGCTGCTCGCCATTCTTAAATCTTTCAGCTTCCGATGGGTTGTTTGAAACAACTTGATCTATAAATAGACTCAAATCATCTTCATTAGACACTTGAATGAGGTTGAGTCTTTCTGCAATTTGTTTTGCTTGCTCTCCAGAGGAAAGCATTTCAGGAAAAATCTTTTGAGTCGCTATTGAGCTTGATATTTCCCCTCCATCAATGAGGGCTATAAGATCTGCTATAGTTCTTGGTTCAAGAGGGAAATCGCCTATCTCGAATCCATTTTCATTCAAATAAGATTTAATAGCACCCATCATCCAATTGGCTGCGGCCTTATAGTTTTGTGTGTGTTTAATGACTTGCTCAAAATACAAGGCAATTTCTTTTGTCTCCGTAAGGTTCTGAGCATCATAAGCTGATAAATTCAGTTCAGCTACATATTTTTTGAATAGAAAGTCTGGTAGGGGAGGCATTTCAGCTTTTACCAAATTAATTTGATCCTGATCTACAAAAATGGGTTGCAGATCGGGTTCAGGGAAATATCTATAATCATTTGCAGCCTCCTTTGAACGCATAGAGATTGTACTTCCTTTAAGTGCATCAAACCCCCTCGTCTCTTGGGTAAGGGATCCTCCATCTTCAAGTACCTCTATTTGTCTTACGATCTCAAATTCAATTGCTTTTTGAACATTTCGAATAGAATTCATGTTTTTCACTTCGACTTTCGTTCCAAATTCGGGTGCACCGTGCAAGCGAACAGATATATTGGCATCACATCTAAGAGAGCCTTCTTCCATGTTGCCATCGCATATTTCCAAATACCTGACGAGCTTTCTGATTTCAGTTAGATATTGGTAAGCCTCTTGAGAATTACGCATATCGGGTTCGGTCACAATTTCGAGTAAGGGAGTTCCAGCTCTATTTAAATCAACCAAGGTGTCATAAATGTCAACATCATGGATGCTTTTACCTGCATCTTCTTCCAAGTGAATTCTTGTGATACCGATTCTCGTTGAGTCACCCTGATCCGCTTTTAAATCGATAAATCCTCCTGTGCATATAGGCGTCTTATCCTGAGTGATTTGATATCCTTTGGGTAAATCTGGATAGAAATAGTTTTTTCGAGCGAAATATTGATACCCAGCGATGTCACTATTTAAAGCAATACCTAGCTTAATCGCATATTCGATTGACTTCTTGTTCATAACAGGAAGGGTTCCTGGATGACCAAGTGTAATCGGACTGGTAAGCGTATTTGGCGAAGCACCAAATTCATTTATATCCGAAGAATACGCTTTTGTTTTGGTAAGAAGCTGGGCATGAACCTCTAGCCCAATGACTACCTCATATTTATCTCTTTGCTCTTGTGTCATTTTTAGATACTTGAAATAAGTTCTTTCATAATTAAGGTCATCTTAGGTTCTTGCTTAGCAGCTACTTCGATAACTTCTTGATGGGTCACCTTTTTGATTTTACCCGGAACACCAAGGTCAGTGATAATGGAAATAGCAAAGCATGGTATGTCCATATGTCTTGCAACGATCACTTCGGGAACAGTTGACATCCCTACAGCGTCAGCTCCAATCGCATGAACATAGCCGTATTCGGCAGGTGTTTCGAGTGTAGGCCCAGTAAGTCCCGCATAACACCCTTGAGCAACTCTGATGTTGTTGCGTTCGGCAATCTTAAGTGCTTCGGCAATCATTTCATGGCTGTAGGGCTCACTCATGTCAGGAAATCGCGGTCCTAATTCTTCGTAGTTCTTACCAATCAATGGATTTCCCGGAAAAAGGTCGATATGATCATTAAGAATCATGATCTCTCCAATTTCAAAGTTTTCATTGACGCCACCAGATGCATTACTCACAAAAAGACGTTCAATTCCAAGGAATTTCATTACCCGAACAGGAAAAGTAACCTCCTGCAAAGTGTAACCCTCGTAATAGTGAAAGCGGCCTTGCATGGCTACAACTGATTTCCCACCCAACATTCCGAAAATTAATTTCCCCGAATGCCCCTTGACCGTTGAAAGAGGAAAGTGAGGGATCTCTGTATATGGAATTTCTTTAACGATTTCGATTTCACTAACAAGACCTCCAAGACCCGTACCTAGAATAATACCTACTGAAGGTTTAAAATCTGTTTGCTCTTTAATATAATCAGCCGCTTCTTTAAATTGTTCTAACATGCTCTTTAATTAACGATTTAAACTTTACATCATCCTCGATAAGAATGTTCATAGGTTGGTAATACCATGGTGTCTTTTCATTTGAGACTATTGAATCAAATTTAGAAAGCCGTACCTTATCTTTTTCTGTAGTGAGAATAATCGAATCCTTAGGGTCAAAGATACCAAATTTTTCATGTATTTTTTCAATATCCCTCTTGCCAAATGCGTGATGGTCAGGAAAAGAAATGGTTTCGATTTTGTAGCTCTGATTTAAATGTTCAATAAGGTGGCTGGGGTCTGCTATTCCTGTGACCAATAAAATGTTTTGTATGTTTTCAATGGTTTTCCCTAAAGGTCGTATCGAGAGATACTCGATGCGGCTAAAAAAAACTGGTTTTTTATGTCTTGATAAGGCTTTCTTTAATTCAGAACTTTCGGCCGAAGACATTTCATTAGGACATTTGGTAACCAATATGCAATCCGCTCTTTTCGCGCTGCCTCTAGGCTCTCTTAACCTACCCGCAGGAAGTAATGAGTCTCTGTGGAAAGGGTCATTAAAAGGTGTTGTGAGGATGCAAAATTCGGTGCTGATTTTTCGGTGCTGCATTATATCGTCGTAAAGCAACGTGCAATTGGGCAATTGTTTACGAATCTTATCACTGCCTAGTGTTCTATTTTCACAAACGAATACATGGGCTGAGGTTTCAAATCGTTGCTTAAACATTAAGGGTTCATCACCCACTAAATCACTTGAGCTAGAAGCTTTCACCTCCAGGAATCCTTTTGTTTTACGCCCGTAACCTCTACTCAGTAGTGCGGGTTCACCACCTATACTAAGAATATAGTCCGCAAGATAAATAGCAAGAGGACTCTTTCCTGTACCACCCATGGAAAGGTTTCCTACACCTATGCTATAATTAATCTTTTTAGAAGAAAAAACATTAAGATTATAGAGAAGATTTCGCAGAAATATGACGGCGCCATAAACCAAGGAAAAGGGGCGTAAGAAAAACCTCATAAAAAGGGTTGTTTCTTAATCAACGTGGTAATCGGAGAATTCTTGTTCTTCGGCATAGTAAAACACCCTTACCTGGGCTGTATCATTCAAGAAATCAATCTTACCAATTTCAAAACGATTGATACTTAAACCCGTTCTGGATTCGATATCCTTTTTCATTTCAGATGCTTTATCCGGAGTAATTAAGTCAATGCGCTCATATATTATTGTTTTTCTTGTTTCATGTTTCATGAGCCAAAGGAATTCTAAGATATAAGTAAGAACAACCATGAACACATTAATCAAGGCCATTTCAGCAATACTCAGCTGATTTGAAGCCAAGGCATTGACAACACTCAAACCAATGATCAAAAAGAGGTAGGTCATCTCTTTTATTTCAATGGCGTCCGTACGGTATCTAATGATCCCAAAGATGGCGAATAAACCAAGTCCCATACCCGTATCAATATCAAGTTTTTTTAGGCCGAAGCAAAGGAAAAAAGTTATGGTCCCAATTAGGTAGTAGGTAAATAGATAATCTTTTCTTTTCGTTTTTTGATAGTACAAGAAACGAATCAGAATCGTGATGAATACAATGTTTACACAAAGTCGAATCAGCAGCAAATAGAAGTCTTCATCAAACCATTGCAGGCCGATAATGTTCGCTGTTTTTTCTTTTGCTAAAAATAGGCTAGTAATCATATGATTTTATTTATGGATAAGGTTTTCTTTTTAAATCTATTTTGTTTTAGTTCCAAAGCCGAGTATAGTTTCGTCATACCGATGCAATATTTACTAATTCTTAAAGGCCTGATTAAACGCTTTTTCATCATGGCATAAAAAGTACTGGAGCGATCTGCAGTACCTTGTTTCAGTTCACAGATAACCAAATTAGTTAAAGATTTGGTTTTGGAAGAATCTTTGAATTCAATATTCAAATCAAAGGTGAGCCTTTCCGCTTTGTTTTTGTGTACTAGTGTAATTCTATTAAAACTATTGGAAAGCGTAGACCTTAGTTCATTGGCTTCAGGGTAGGAGGCGCGTAAGAATTTGAATTCAGTGTCATTGAATTCAGCGTCATAATGATCCGTTTTTAATCTAGATTTTTGAGTCCGCCCTTTTTGCTTTCTTTTTACCTCCAAAAAAGCCAGGTTATTATTGATGTATTTCCGGATTCGGATTTTTAATCTATTATTTTTACCCTTGTGATGGTCCGTAAAAAAAGACATGTCAGGGCTATCGAAATACAAACTCTCATAGCCTGAATATTTTAATCCTCCAACGCTTAGAATTCTATAAGATTCTTTAAGAATTGGTAGTATTTCAAGGAATGTAGTTTCGCTAATGGCGTATTTGGTGTCAATGCGATTCATCAAGGCAACTTCTTCCATTTCCGCCAAGGTAATGGCTTCAAATGGGTCCGTTATCGTTTTGAATTCCTCAGTTCGCATTTGACAAATGTAGTTTAATTAAATCGCACAATTAAATACTTAGACGTTTTGATTCTTATAAAAGTTGGTCCTCTCAAAAGAATTAAAAAAAACTTTAAAATCGCACACCTAATTTTAAATTACCGTAGCCATAAAAACGAACTGTTTCAGAATTATTGCCTCCAAATGAACTGGATACAAGTTTTCCATTGGCAGGTCCTATATCGAATCCAATAATCCAATTGTTGTTTATGAAATAAGTGGCTCCAAATGGAATATAAGCAACGGTTCCGCCGCCGACATCAACCAATACAATGCTACTTACTTTTAATCCTGTATAAAAACAGAGTCTTGATTCAATGATACCCCAAGGGTATATCGAGAGTCCCGCCCCTAATCCAATCAGTCCAATACCAATCTCAAGACTTGCTTTATGACCAACAATGCGTTCGAAGGTCAACCCAAGTGCAGAGGAGGCTCCTAAAATGTTACCAGAGATTATGTTTTTGTTTTCTTGAGCAAACAGCGCTGGTGCCAATAATAGGTATATAACTATAGAAGCAATACAGTTTCTCATTTATTCCGATTTTTCATTTTCATTTTCATTTTCATTTTCATCTTCACCTTCATCTTTTTGAATTAATTGCTTTTTCTCACCAAATCTCTTTTCGGAATATTGACCAAACTCAAATGCTAAATAAGCGGGAACAATCCCTATTAATACAATGATTAATACCTTATGGTCTAAGATTTTTACAAAACTAGATACGAGAGATAGATATAGACCTAAAATTAAAATAGCAAGAATGTTAAACAGTACTTTTTTCATTTTCAATAAAATTATAATTATTATAAAATTAGTAGATTCTTAATTTAAGAATGCACTATTAGATTCGTTTTTGCTGTGGGTAAAATGTTAAATACATTTCCACTAGTATTCAAATATATCTTTTAAATAGAAATATTTAATAGATTATACTTTATGAAAAATGCAATATCTTTAATCTGTAGGTTTTTTATTTTCTCGGCTTGTCCGTCTGCTTATACCTAATAGAGTAAATAACATTCGCCTTCAGTTTTATTTGATCAGAATGCATTAGCAAAAGATCCTAATGCAATTGGGCCTTGACATTATTGTGTCATTCAAGAAAAAACAATATCCTTTTGAAAACCATATTTCTGCCAAAGATCATACATGCGTTTCAATAGTGTGTCTATATTCATCTTATGAAAAAGATAGTCTATATTCCTTGCATTGTATTTATATCCTTTTCTTGTTCTTCAGCTTATAAATATAAATGTACCCGCCATACGCCTGCCGTTTTATTTGATCAGAATGAATTTGCAAAAAAAACCAATGTATGGGATTTTTATGTGCATGATGCCACAGGTAACACCTATAAAGGACGTTCTTCCACAATAGAAAATCAAACATTCAATTCTGTTCTGGTTGAAAGACCTGTTGACTTTTTACCAGAAAAACTTGCTAAAAATGCGGAGGGGAGATGGAATGAGGTCCATATTTATGTAAAGGCTTCTGTAGTTGAGGAAAATGTGAGCGTTGAGTTTTCAGAGGACCAAATCGCGGAAGTTGTGTCCTTTGTGAGCCCTTCGCAAATGGGAAATGTCAAAAATAGTAATACCGATACTGAATCAGTAGGGGGAATATTAGGGGGAGTTTTGGGAATTATAATAGGTGGAGTTATAGGTGGTATTCTTCTGATAGGATTACTTATAGATGCAATATTAGATTCATTATTTGGTAGTATCGGCTGTTACATAGCCACTATGGCCTATGGCTCTTATGATGCCCCAGAGGTAATGGTTCTTCGAAGATTTAGAGACGAAAGATTGAAAAAAACATTTTTTGGTCGGGTTTTTATTGCAAATTATTATGCTTTTTCCCCATTGCTTGTGAAGTTTGTGCAGAAAACTGGTTTTGCTGATCGCTTTATTCGCAGAAAACTAGATGGTTTTGTGGACCGTTTACGAACCAAAAATAATTGGTAAAGTGACATGCTTTTCTTAATGAAATTGGGCCTTGACATTATTGTGTCATTCAAAAAAACAATATCCTTTTTAAGGACTTGTTTCTGCTATATATTATACATGTATTTAATTAGAGTATCTATATTCATCTTATGAAAAAGACTATATCTCTACTTTGCCTTGTATTTATATTCTCTGCTTGTTCTACAACCTATAACTATAAAAGTACCCACCATACGCCTGCTGTTTTATTTGACACATCAGAACTGGCCGAAAATTTAGAAACTTGGGAGTTTTATGTACATGACGGTTACGGCAGATCTCATAAAGGCCATTCTATATCTATTGATAGTAGCTCTCTAAATACAGTGGTGGAAAGGCCACAGCCTGTTGATCTACCTAGGGTGTTGAAACCATCTGAATACAATAGGAAAAATGAGATTCATGTTTTTGTGAATAAATTAAATTTAGATACGAATACCCAACTGAAATTCCTGAAATCGGACATCAAAGAGGTCGTAATGTATTCTGATCCTGAAAAGAGTAGTGAAAGTAATGAGGTTCCTGTAAAGTCTATATTCACAACGGTATTTGTCATTCTGTGCATTGTATTAGCCTCTATTGGCTTAGCAGCCCTATTTGTATGGTTGGCCATCCAATCGTTTTTAGGCAGTATCGGATGTTATATTGCCACTATGGCCTATGGCTCTTATGATGCCCCAGAGGTAATGGTTCTTCGAAGATTTAGAGACGAAAGATTGAAAAAAACATTTTTTGGTCGAGTTTTTATTGCGAATTATTATGCTTTTTCCCCATTGCTTGTGAAATTTGTGCGTAAAACTGGTTTTGCAGATCGCTTTATTCGCAGAAAACTAGATGGATTTGTAGACCGTTTACGAACCAAAAATACTTGGTAAAGTGACATGCATTTTCTTAATGTAATTCAGTCTTCACATTATTGTGTAATTCAAATATTTTGATGTCCTTTATAAGACGATGTTTCAGGCAAAAGAAAAAAATAGTTTTTTAAAAAAGGTAAGATCTCTATTCTTATTTTTAATAACAATCCTTGCGCTAAGCTCTTGTGGTGAAGAAAGTGATATAGATAGTGCAGTGCTTAATATGAACGAGGATAGTATTCTTTTTATGAATATTAGCTTAGGCTTCATTATGCTTGGGGTAGCTCTTAAACTCCGGGTCAAGGATTTTTTACTGGTATTTTCTGCTCCTAAATCCGTGTTGATCGGATTTATTTCTCAGTTTTTTGCGCTTCCAATGTTGACCTTTTTACTGGTTTTATTACTCAAGCCAATACCTAGCGTGGCCATGGGAATGATGATTGTAGCCGCTTGTCCGGGAGGTAATATTTCTAATTTCATGACCTCTATTGCAAATGGGAACACGGCACTTTCTGTATGTATGACAGCTGTTGCAAGTGTTTTTGCTGTTGTATTGACACCGTTTAACATTTCATTTTGGGGTGGTCTCTATGCCCCGACTTCTGCGATTCTGAGTAATGTGAGTCTCGATTTTTTTGAGATGCTAAAAATTGTTGGGATGATTTTATTGATCCCGCTCCTTCTAGGTATGGCACTCCGTGCATTTAGACCAAAAATAGCTGACTTTTTATTGCCGATTACGCACTACGGTTCGATGCTGATTTTTGGAGGAATTGTCGTGTTTGCCTTTGGTGCAAATACAGATCTATTTCTAAAGTATATTCATTTAATTATACTGATCGTACTTGCACACAATGCACTTGGTATTCTGACTGGATTTTCATTAGCACGACTTTTTAAGCTTCCCGGGGAGGATCAAAAAACTTTGGCGATTGAGACAGGGATTCAAAATTCGGGACTTGGTTTGGGGTTGATTTTTGCTTTCTTTGATGGAATGGGAGGGATGGCTATTGTTGCAGGGTGGTGGGGTATTTGGCACATTATTTCTGGGCTGAGTATCGCCTATTTCTTCAAAAACAAAAACCTTTAGGATTAAATTTTATGGAACAAGGCCCACAATCTAAAATGTTCATTCAGCTTGTAACCATGAGAATGCCTTACGGAAAATACAAAGGAACATTATTGTGCGATTTGCCGGAGCCCTACCTTTCCTGGTATAACGCAAAAGGTTTCCCCAAAGGTCAAATGGGACAGCTTTTGGCCTCTATTTATGAAATCAAACTCAATGGGCTTGAGTATCTATTACAGCCTATAAAAGAGTATTTGAAGCATAATCCCATATAATGTTTTTAGAGGCTAGTGATCCTGAAAAAAGGCTGAGGTTGCTGAGATTTGGTTTCAGTATCCCTTTGGATACTAATCCTCTTTTATAATTTTCTTTTCAAAGGTCTTCCCATCTTTCATGCGAATCTCTAGAATGTAAATCCCATTTTTGAATTTTGAAATATCAAATTCATTTTCTGCTGTTGAATAAACAAGTTCTCCGTTGAAATCGTACATATTTGTTTTTTCAATAGCACCTTTTGTCTGTAGCGTAATCATACTTGAAGCTGGGTTCGGGTAAATCTCAATTTCTATTTTTCTTGCTTGTTCATCAATATTGACTAATTGAAGAAAGTCGCATGCAACATCTTGAAAACTTGAATCAATTTGGGCATCTGAATAGCACCTTATTGGGCCACCTGCTTCAGGTATGATTAACGATCTAGGTAAAAACCAGTCTAAGCCTCCAATGCGGTCCATGAAATAACCACCAAAATAAAATTGATAATCATCTAAGGCTGTAGTACCATATTTTTTTAATTCGATGCCATTGATCTCAATATCAATTATAGTGTCGATGACGAGTCTATATTCGTCGTATTCGTCCTCACCTTGTTGATTTTCATTTTCTTCTGGAGAATCTAGAATTAATGTATCTCCAATAGCACCATTAAATATATAAGTGGTCAAGAATTGTGATGATGATGGAGCCCACATGAAAACGGTATCTGATTCTTCGTACATAAATATTGGTTCATATTGCACAATATCTCCCGTGAATTTGTAATATGTTTGCTCAATCTTATGTGTTGTTTTCCCATTAATTATTGTGTCCTGAGTACTCTCCAAATGAACATATTCACAATTCCCTTCGCAAAAGCCTTCGGCATTTTCACTGTAGAACCATTGGGTGCCTATTTCTCCAAAGGATTGTGAAAATAAAGAGGAGGATAGGGTTAATAAAAAAAAGGAGAGAAAATAAGGTTTCATTCAGCGGAGATTAGTTTGAGTTATCTAATTGTGACGTATATTTTATAAAAAAGACGCTTCACACTTCATGAAAGTTATCAACATATAAAAGCCTGTCAATTGTATAAATGTTATTTCAGCAAAATTACTTTAGACACTTTTGCGATAAAAAAAACTTAATTCGAAGCATCAGGTCGATAAGAAAACCAAATTCAGTACATCCAATATTGCCAAGTAATGAGATAACGGTCGGTTCGTTTATTTATCAGTCAAATAAAGGAGTGATTACTTATGTTTTGATTTGATGAACTTTTTTCTAAAAGTCATTATGGCCTCGAGGTTAAAAACTATAATTATGGTAAAGTAGCGTCACGAAGTAATACAAGATGTAAATACTATAAACGAATTTTACAACCGTACCAAGTAGAAACCCTACAAATGCGCCTAATGCTATTTTTAAGGCTTTAGGGTTAGAATTCATTTCACTTTTAGCACCAATAAAGGCTCCAATCAACGCCCCTAAAAGAATGCCTATTGGCGGGACAAGCATTCCTAATAAAGTGCCTATAATGGTTCCTCTGATTGCATTCTTGCCGCCACCTACTTTTTTTACGCCAATTATTTGTAAGATGTAATCTCCTGCGGTCGCCGCAGTCATTAGAAGCCCCAATATCCATATGGTGGATTGACTTATCGGTAGATCCGTTGTGAGGTAGGCTAAAAGAATCCCTAAGTAACTAATGAACGGACCTGGTAGGACAGGAACAAAAGATCCAAGAAACCCTACAAGGAATAATAAAAATGAGAGTAAGTAAATAATTTCGTCCAATCTATAAATGGTATTATAAGAAAGCTGATTTTAAAAAGCTGTTTAAAGGTACTAGGAATATCTTTTCGTTTGGCAAAGTATGTTTTAGAACTGAATTGTTTTTTATTTATCTATTTCCTAAAGTCGGTTATCTTTGTTTTTATGAAAAAAATACTCCTATTAGGATCTGGAGAGCTCGGCAAGGAATTTGTTATCGCTTGTCAGCGCTTGGGCCAATATGTTATAGCGGTAGATAGTTACCCGAATGCACCTGGAATGCAGGTCGCACATGAGTCAGAGGTTATTTCAATGCTAGATGGTGATGCTTTAGATCAGATAGTAGCCAAGCACCAACCTGACTTTATCGTCCCCGAAATTGAAGCCATTAGAACCGAGCGTTTCTATGCCTATGAAAAGCAAGGGATAAAAGTGATTCCTAGTGCCAAGGCCGCAAATTACACAATGAACCGAAAGGCAATTAGAGATTTAGCAGCCATCGACCTAGGTGTGAAAACAGCGACCTATAGTTATGCTACAAGCGCCGCTGAATTAGAGGCCGGTGTTGAGAAATGTGGAATACCTTGTGTTGTAAAGCCACTGATGTCGAGTTCAGGTAAAGGTCAGTCGATCATTAAGAAAGCGTCGGACATTGAAAAAGCATGGGCATATGCTTGCGAAGGATCTCGAGGAGATTTACAAGAAGTTATTGTAGAAGGTTTTATTGATTTTGATTACGAAATTACACTGTTGACTGTGACACAAAACGATGGCCCTACTTTATTTTGTCCGCCTATTGGACACCGCCAAGAAAGAGGAGATTATCAGGAAAGTTGGCAACCGATGCCTATGAAGGCTGAGCACCTCAAGGAGGCGCAGGATATGGCAGCAAAGGTAACCGCTGAATTAGGTGGTGCGGGTATTTGGGGTGTAGAGTTCTTTATAACGAAAGATGGTGCATGTTTCTCTGAACTTTCTCCAAGACCTCATGATACCGGCATGGTAACGCTAGGTAAAACACAAAATTTGAATGAATTTGAATTGCATGCAAGGGCAATTTTATCACTACCTATACCCGAAGTTAAACTGCTTCAAAACGGCGCAAGTGCTGTTGTCCTCGCAAAAAACGAGTCAGATGAGACCCCCGTATTTTCTGGTCTTGAAGAAGCCATGAATACGATTGATTCAGAGGTCAGACTTTTTGGAAAGCCAAATACGCGACCATTCCGCAGAATGGGGGTTACTTTAAAATATGGCACAAATGATGTTAATGTATTAGTTGAACAAGCCAAAGAAATGGCTTCAAAAATATCCGTGAAATGAAAATGAAAGCACTCTTATTTAGTTTTTTATGTATTGGAATGTCTTACGGACAAACCGTTCGTTATTATTTAACGATGCCAAAACCACAAAACCATTATTACCACGTAGAAATGGTTCTCGAAGGTTTCAATGAGAAAACACTAGATGTTTCTCTTCCTGTTTGGGCTCCAGGTTCTTACTTGGTTCGTGAATTTGCAAAAAACATCAATTTGGTCACCGCCACAGATGGCTCAGGCAAAAAAATAGAAATTCAAAAAAAGAAGAAGAATACGTGGTCTATCTCAAAAGGAAAAGCTAAAGAAATTCGTATTGCATACGATGTATACGCTTTTGAACTGACGGTTCGAACCTCTTTTCTAGATTTAACCCACGGCTACGTTAGCGGTAGTGGGGTTTTTATGTTTGTTGAAAACCACTTGGATGCTACAGGAGATCTTATTGTAGTGCCTTACGAAGGGTTTTCAGAGGTATCTACTGCTTTACCTAAAAAGAATAAAAGCAAACCTTATGTTTTCACCTATTCTGACTATGATCATTTAGTCGATTGTCCTATAGAAATTGGAAATCAATTGATATTTGATTTTAACGCATCTGGTGTGAAGCATACGGTTGCTATGTATGGCGAGGGTAATTTTGACATCGAAACGCTCGTGACAGATATGACCAAAGTAATTGAAGAAGAAACCAAAGTGTTTGGTCAAAATCCGAATAAAGAGTACTTGTTTATTATTCATAATGTAGTGAATGGTCAAGGAGGACTTGAGCACAAAAACTCCACAACATTAAGTGTCAATCGTTGGACCTATGGCGGTGCTAATTATGTGAAGTTCTTGAGCTTGGTAGCACACGAGTATTTCCACCTTTGGAACGTGAAAAGAATTCGCCCTTTCGAACTTGGACCTTTTGATTATAATCAGGAAAATTATACTGACTTGCTTTGGGTAATGGAAGGTTTTACTTCATACTACGATGAACTTTTACTTTTAAGATCAGGATATTATTCCCAGTCAGAGTTTATTTCTAAACTAGAGAGCTCAATTAACTATGTGGAGGGTTCTGTTGGTTCACGAGTGCAACCTGTAGCGCATGCGAGCTACGACGCCTGGATTAAAGCTTATCGTCCAAATGAAAACAGTGCAAATACCACAATGACCTATTATACTCGGGGGTCTATACTTGCCGCGTTTCTGGATGTGATGATTATTAAAAATAGTAAAGGTCAAAAAGGTTTGGATCATTTCTTGCAAGCGCTCTATCAAAAATTCTACCTCAATCAAAATAGAGGTTTTACTTCTTCTGAATTTAAAACCGAATTGGAAGGCTTTGTGGGTCAGAATCTAGACTCTTTTTATGATAAATATATCGATGGTACTGATATTCCTGCATATGATGATTTATTCTCTGAAATGGGTGTTCAGGTAACTGATGTTACGGCAACGAATGCTGACTTTGGCGCCACACTTAGAAGTTCAGGTGGTAATGCCGTTATATCTAAAATAAGATCTAATTCGGCTGCTGAAGATGCTGGATTGAGTGTTAATGATGAAATTATAGGGTGTAATGGCTATAGAGTCACGAAGTCTGATATCGTTGGACTCATGAAGAGTTTGGAGAATGGTGATGAGGTAGATTTATTGATTTCTAGAGATGAAATTCTGTTTTCAGTTACATTTAAAATGACGAATTATACCAAGCCTAGATTTTTATTAAATGTAACGAATGAAGAAAACAAGTTGCGTGCATATTGGCTTCGTTAAGCTAATATCATTTCTTATTATTGGTTTGCCTTTGTCTGCTCTTGGACAATTTAAAAATGTTCAAATCCCATTGGCTGACAATGCCTATGCATATAGTGGTTGCGAACCCTCCATTGATATTAACCCGTCCAATCCTCAACAAATTGCTGTAGGTTCGATATTAGATGGCTACCATTATTCTCAAGATGGCGGGCAGACCTGGAATGTAAAGCAGCTTGAGAGCCCATATGGAGTTTATGGAGATCCAGTATTGAAATTCAATGCTAAAGGGAATGTCTTTTTTTTACATTTGGCCTCTTATGAAAAAGCCACACATTTAGATCGCATTGTTTGTCAGCGCGCTGAAAACGTGAAGGGCAAGTTTAATGATGGTTCTTTTTCAAAACCCAACGGAGCAAAGGTACAGGACAAGCATTGGATTGTTATTGATCCTGAAACGAACGTAATTTACATGACCTGGACACAGTTTGATGCCTATAATTCATCAGTACCGGAGGACAGTTCATTTATTCATTTTGCAAAATCCATAGACAATGGGGAAACCTGGACTGAGCCCAAAAGAATTTCAATTCAAGGTGGCGATTGTTTGGACGGAGACAATACTGTCGAAGGCGCTATGCCCGCATTGGGTATGGGGCAAATGCTTTATGTAATTTGGACAGGTC
>CAJJCU010000110.1 GCA_905182775.1 uncultured Flavobacteriales bacterium | reverse complement strand
TTCTCATCAATCCATTTATTATGCTCAACATCCTTATAGAACATGTCCTCAGTACTGGGCATACTGTGGTTTTTAATCACCTCCGAACACTTCTTGATGGCCGTATCTATTGCAGGATGCATCGCTTTTGCTTGATCCTCATCAGGCAAGGGGTTCACCGATAAAATGTTGTAAAAATCATCTTTATTGGTCTTTTTAAAACTCGTAAGGGCTTGATTCAGTAGCTCATTGGCATTAAAATATCCGTTATACCTAGCGGTTGTTGAATGGTACGTTCTATTTAGAAATGCATTCTTTTCTGTAGAGCATGACGCAAACAGTAAAAAAATGAGAAATAAAACGTAAAAACCTGATTTCATGAGAGCTAATGTCTTACTATAACTTGATTTATTCAACTTTAGTATACAAAGAATAGATTTCTATGCAATGTTTGTGAAAACTTGCTGAATATCATCATCATCCTCGATTTTATCCAACATCTTTTCAATATCGACAAGCTGCTCTTCACTAAATTCAACAGGTGAAGTTGGAAACCTCTTTAATCCAGATTTCTGCAACTCGATTCCAAGATCCTCTATACCTTTTGAAATTGTACCAAAAGAGGTATAATCTCCATATATAAAAAGAGTGCCTTCTTCTGCTTCAAGCTCTTCCACTCCGGCATCTATTAAATTAAGTTCCATCTCCTCGAGGTCCATTTCTTCAGTCATTTCAATTTCAAAAAAACTCTTTCTCTGAAACATAAATTCTAAGGATCCTGTTGGAACGATACTCCCTCCGGCTTTATTGAAATAAGACTTTACATTGGCAACCGTACGGGTAGAGTTATCTGTAGCACACTCCACAAAAACGAGTACACCATGCGGCCCTTTGCCCTCATAATTCATTTCTGCAAAAAGGTCTGTGTCTTTTTGAACGGATCGAGAAATAGCTGCCTCAATATTATCTTTGGGCATGTTCTCAGATTTGGCATTTTGAATTGCAGTTCTCAGCTTGGCATTCGTAGCGGGGTCCATTCCTCCCTCTTTGGCGGCCATTGTAATGGCTTTACCGAGTTTCGGGAAAATCTTAGACATTTTGTCCCAGCGCTTTTCTTTTGCTGCCCGTCTATATTCAAATGCTCTTCCCATAGTTTTGTTTTAGCAAAAATAAGGAATTGCACCTGCTTGGTCAAGTTAGGAAGCCTTAAAAGCAACAAGGATTTCATTCACGTAGTTTAGAACGGATTCTCGACCCAATTTTGATTCCGAGGAAGTAACAAATATTGGAGGTAACTCATCCCAATACTTAAGAAGCTCCTTACTATAGGCCTTAAGGTTCCTTTGCAATGCAGAACTCGACATTTTATCAGTTTTAGTAAAAACAATCGTAAAGGGAATACCCTTACCACCGCACCAATTCATAAACTCCAAATCAATCTTTTGAGGAGGGAGTCTCGCGTCAATTAAAACAAAAGTTGTCAATAACGTTTCGCGATGAAGAAGATATTCGGTGATAAATATTTCCCAGCTTTGACGGCTTTTTTTTGATGCCTTAGCATAACCATAACCCGGTAAATCAACTAAATACCAATCTTCATTTATGACAAAATGATTGATCAATTGCGTTTTTCCAGGAGTCGAAGACGTTTTTGCCAATTTCTTTTTCCCAGTGAGCATATTGATTAAAGATGACTTGCCGACATTGCTCCTGCCAATAAACGCGAATTCAGGCTTCTCATCCTGCGGGCATTTTTTAAAAGTCGTGTTAGAAATTAAAAAAGAGGCACTTGAAATATCCATTCGACAAATTTAAGATATATTGTACTGCAAAGAACAATAAAACATAATGCTTGTTTTATCTTTGAATAGTATCTTGACACAAAATGGCAGAATATAAAATCAAAGATCTCGAAAATCTAACTGGAATTAAATCCCATACGATCCGTATTTGGGAAAAAAGATATCACATTCTTACCCCGAACCGCACAGATACGAAAATCAGAATGTACTCCGATGACGAGCTTACACATCTGCTTACCGTAAGTATGCTCAATCGTAACGGGATAAAGATCTCTAAAATAGCAGAGCTCTCTCAAGACGACATGAACAAACTTCTATGGGATATCAAAGTCAATAAAGGCCCTGAAAACAGCATGGATAAGCTTATTCTTGCGCTCGTCTCACTAGATGAAAACTTGTTTAAAGGGACCATGAACGATCTTATTGAGAAGTTCGGGCTTGAAAAAACATTTATGGACCATCTTATTCCTTTTTTAGATAGAATCGGAATTATGTGGTTGATTGGTTCAATCAATCCATCACAAGAACATTTTATGTCAAATTTAATCCGACAGAAAATTATTTCTGAAATTGACAAACAACCTATTCCAAAAGCTGAAAAACCTTCAGTGATGCTTTATTTACCTGAGCATGAATGGCATGAAGTAAGCTTGTTGTTTTACCAATTTTTATTGCGCGAAAAAGGGATTCAAACACTTTATTTAGGCCAAAGCCTTCCATACAAGTCACTCTTAGAAAGTATTGACAAATTGAAGCCAGATGCCATTCTTTCTTCATGGCTAACGGCTGTAGAAGAAAAGTTCGTCGTAACCTATTTTAAACAACTCAAAAAAGACCGCCCAAAATTAAAAGTTTTTGCCGGAGGGGCCCAAATAAAATCCAACTCGGAGGCACTGAAAGGGTCGATTATTCAAATTCAGAATATTACAGAAATCATAGACCATCTAAAAGAATCCTAGAGATTAAAGGATCTTTACAAAACTATATTCACAATTTTACCGGGAACAACAATAATTTTTTTTGGTGTTTTTCCATCTAGCCACTTTTTAGTTTGTTCTAAACTTTCAACTTCTTTTTGAAGCGCTTGTCTATCTAAAGACAATGATAAATTAACCTTAAATCGCATTTTCCCATTGAAAGAAATCGGATAGTCAAATGAATCTTCAACAAGATGCTTTTCATCATAAATTGGATAAGACGCTTCGAAAAGACTGCCCTCCTTTTGACCTGCTTTCATCCATAGTTCTTCACAAAAATGAGGCGCATATGGTGCTAATAGAATTAAAAAAGCTTCCAAAATATCCCTGTTATTACACTTCTGTTCTGTAAACTCATTTACAGCAATCATAAATGTTGACACACAAGTATTGAGCGAATAACGGTCTAAATCTTCACGAATACGCTTGATGGTTTTATGAAGTGTTTTAAGTTCATCCTTTGTTGGATCATTTCCATTAAGAATGGAGACTCCCTCTGCATTACAATACAAACGCCAGCACTTTCTTAAAAAATTGTGCACCCCTGAAATGCCTTTTGTATCCCATGGTTTACTCTGTTCGATGGGGCCTAAAAACATCTCATACAAACGGAGGGTATCTGCTCCATATTTCTGAATAAGGTCATCTGGAGTCTGGACATTAAATTTAGATTTAGACATTTTCTCTACCTCTGCACCACACAGATAATCTCCGTTATCCTCTAAAAGAAATGATGCATTGCTATAATCAGAGCGCCATTTCTTAAAGCCTTCAATATTCAGCTTGTTATTCTCAACCAAAGAAATATCAACATGAATAGGCTGTGTGTCTTTACCTTGTATTTTACCCTTCGACACAAATGTATTGCTATCTGCAAGTCTATAGACAAAACTACTTTTCCCTAGAATCATGCCCTGGTTAATCAGCTTTTGAAAAGGTTCATCAAATGAAATATAATCTTGATCATATAGAAATTTGGTCCAAAATCTAGAATACAGCAAATGTCCTGTGGCATGCTCGGCACCACCTATATAAAGGTCTACTTTATTCCAATAATCAGACTTTTCCTTAGACACAAATTCCGTTTCATTTGACGGGTCCATATATCTTAAAAAATACCAAGAGCTCCCAGCCCAACCGGGCATTGTATTGTACTCCATTCGGTCACCGGAAAAATGATTCCAAGACTCCTTTTCTGCTCTAGCCAAAGGCGGCTCTCCTTGCTGAGTAGGTAAATAACTATCAACTTCAGGAAGTTCTATAGGTAAGTTTTCGTCAGACACTGTTTTTGGAATATTCTCCTTGTAATAAACCGGAAATGGTTCACCCCAATAGCGTTGACGAGAAAAAACAGCATCTCTTAGCCTATAATTCGTAGTGCCCTGCCCTATCGATTTCTCTTCGAGAACTCCAATCGCTTTTTTGATTGCCGGGGCTACTTCAAGACCATTTAAAAAATCAGAATCCTTTAAGGTACCGTTCTTTTCAGTGTGTGCTTGCTCAGAAATGTCAATGTGATCAAAAATATTTTTAATCTCAATATCAAAATGTTTAGCGAAATCAAAATCTCTTTGGTCTCCACATGGAACAGCCATGACGGCGCCAGTTCCATAGGAAGCCAATACATAATCAGCAATCCAAATTTGAATCTTCTCTCCACTCAAGGGATGGATTACAAAAGCACCTGTATTTTGACCTGATATTGTTTTAACATCACTTTGTCTATCTCTTTCTGTTTTCTTCGATGCAGCCTTCTGATAAGCCAAAACCGCATCCCTATTTTCTTTTGTTGTGATCTCAAGTACAAAAGGATGCTCAGGTGCCAAGACCATAAAAGAGACACCGAAAATCGTATCAGGACGCGTTGTAAAGACCTCAATGGGCGCTGAATAATTTTCTACTTCAAAAGATACGGAGCAACCAACCGATTTACCAATCCAATTTCTTTGCTGTTCCTTAATTGAGTCCGTCCAATCTAAATGATCTAGGTCTTTTAGAAGACGCTCTGCATATGCCTTAATCCTCATAGACCATTGACGCATCTTTTTCTGCATTACTGGATGTGAACCTCTTTCTGATTTCCCATTCACTACCTCATCATTGGCCAACACTGTTCCCAGTTCTGGGCACCAATTGACCCAACTGTCTGCTAAATAAACCAATCGGTATTGTTGTAAAACCGCCTCTTTTTTAGCAGTATCGAATGTGCTCCATTCTTGAGAAGAAAACACCAACTCACAATGGTTTGTCGCTTGAACATCTTGATTTCCTGAGCGCTCAAATTCTGCGATTAGCGCAGAGATACGTAATGCTTTATTTAGCTTTTCATCATAATAGCAATCAAAAAGCTGTTTGAAAATCCACTGCGTCCATTTATAATAATCTGGAGAAGAGGTTCTGATTTCTCGATCCCAATCGTAACAAAAGCCTAATTGATCAAGTTGGTTGCGATAACGCTCAATATTTTTATTCGTCGTTATTGCAGGATGCTGACCTGTTTGAATCGCATATTGCTCCGCCGGTAAACCAAAAGAATCATAACCCATTGGATGTAAAACATTAAAACCTTCAAGCTTCTTGTAGCGAGCCAAAACATCAGATGCGATATAACCCAATGGATGACCAACATGCAAGCCTGCTCCTGAAGGGTAAGGAAACATATCCAAAACATAATACTTCTTCTTAGAAGGATCCTCAGAAACTTTATAGCTCTTATTTGATTTCCAAAATGAAATCCATTTGGCCTCTATTTCCCTAAAGTTATACTCCATAAGCTATTTTAAGTTTGTAAAGATAGGTAATGTGATTCATGTGAAAAAGGCAGTTCTTTTAAAAAAAAGACTTCTCGCGTAGAAAATAAAATTAATGCTGCATTTTTGGCACAATAGTTGCACTAATCAAATTGAAAAACAGAATGATTTTTCTGCTTTTTTAAGTTTTTAACACTTTACTTTTTTTATAATTCAATGTTTTTTTAACACCTAAACCCGGAAGAGAT
>CAJJCU010000109.1 GCA_905182775.1 uncultured Flavobacteriales bacterium | reverse complement strand
AAATTCAAACCCTTCTAGTTTTGCGCCTGACAAACTATAAACGCTTACAACAACGTCGCCAGTATTCACCATATCGAAAGCAATGGTAAATTCATTCTGAACTGGATTTGGATAAATATCCATATCGAGTGCTGTTTGATTACTTGTCAACTCTTGATCATTTGTTCCTAAGTAATCCGATGACGCCCAAATACCTCTGCCATAAGTTCCTATATAAATTTCACCTGGTCTTCCATTTCCTTCTTCCAAAGATCTCCATGATTGGCGAACCTCTGTTACAATAGTACCCTCAAAACCGGCTGATACATTAGTCCATGAGGACCCGCCGTTTTCAGAAACTACAGCACCCATAAGCGTACCTGCGACAATGACATTAGGGTCATCTCGATCTATAATACCATCTGTACAAGGAACACCTACAGCGTTAAGGTTAGAGAAATTTGGTGAAGCTGAAGTCGCATTTGCTGAACGCCTTACGTTCCCTCCAAACATAACCAAATCATCCGCATTATTCGGGTTAACAGCAATACCAGAAGCTGCTGCGTTATTAATTTTAGTAGCCTGAGTAAAAGTAGGTGTTGTAACATCTCCTTGGAATTCGTCATAAGAGACTTTTTCATTAAAGAGCGTATCACTTGTATATACGCTTCCTAAACCATCAACTCGCCAAATACCGTTACCGGCTGATATATAACAGTGTTCTAAATCTGTTGAAAACTCAACATCAACCCCTCCATTATTATTTCCGATTCCTCTCGCAACACAAACCCAATTGGGGTCTACAGAAGCTAGTCTTAAGGCGTTTCTAGTCCCCCAAAGCTCACCACCATTAGCCCCAACCCAAACAAGAAACCATGATTGGAAAGGATCTTGAACCGAAAGGGTGTCCCATGAAATATTAAAGTCAACAGTATCTGCACCCATTGCATGTAACTGACCCGTTATTGGATTTACACCAAAATTAACTGAGTCATTTGAAACTGCGGGTGAATAATATAATGTATCTGTGAAATAGAAATCCTGATCTGCAAATACAGTAATCGTATCACCTGAAGATGCACTTGGCACCTGCATGAGGTCACCAACACTATAATCCTTAGTTGGAACAAAGAGTACACTGTCTTCAGAACTTTCATCAAAGTATTCTGCTAAAAATAGTTCCGTATGAAAAGGATGATAAGCTCCCTCGACACCAGCTGCGTCGTAAGAGTTTGGTAAATCTGGATAAAATGCACTGAACGTTTCACCACGGTCACCTGACCTATTAATAGAATTGTAGTAAACAGAAGAAAACATAACACTCGGATTGAAAAAGGATATCTCACATTCAAACCCATCGCCTCCACTGACTTCTCTAAATTCTTGAAATGTAGACAAACTATGGTCGTTATAGAGCGTCCCGTTATCCTGTGCGCCTCCCATAACAGCTCCCGTTCTATCAAATGCAATACCATAAAACTGAGTCACATTATATCCTCGATTCGCAGGGTACCAATTCTCTGCAAAGTTATTGGTTATGTTAACGCCTCCATCATTCCCAATGTATAAGCGGTTATTTACATCCCACTTCATTTCATGGTTGTCTGCGTGCACATATATAGATGAACTAGGATTAACAAACCACTGACTTATTTTTTCAAAACCACCACTCGGAGGATTATTTACCGTTTGCTTCCAACGCCAAATATCAATTCCTCCAATATAAATTTCTTCTGGATCTGTTGGATTGGTCGTAACAATTGAATTATAAGTTCCTTGATCTCTATAGATATCAAATTCGTTTGGTGGACCTGAAGCACCAACAAATTTAGTCCAAGTATCACCGTCATCATGCGAAACGAACATTCCAACTAGATTGGAATTCGTTAGAACTGCATAAAGAGAATATTTACCAGATGAGTTAGACCCAGCAGATATTGTATACTCTATTCTATTTGCATTGGAGCCAACAAGATTATCAACTGGATTATTGGATGATTTATTTTCAAAAGTGTCTCCCCCATCTTTAGAGACAAAGGTTAAATTTGAAATATTCACTATAATAACCTGTCCGTCTTTTGAAACCTTGAGTGCATTAACACCTCCATTTTGGCCAAGAACAGAAACACTTGTCATGGACGTCTCTTCTACTTTCCATTTTCTCAAACCTGAACCTGTACAAATCCAAGCCCAATTATCAACATCTGAACTTTCTATTTCAGTGCAATTTGTTGTTCCAGGAACTTTATCCCAGGTTGCGCCAAAGTCTTGGGAGTACCATACTCCGTTACCGGAACCTTCCTGATTAGAACCTGTAGCTACATACAGGGTGCCGTCAGGAGTTTGCGTCATGCTTGAAATATTCGGACTTGCACCAGCCTCTATATAAGAAGTAACTTTCGTCCAGGAATTTGCTCCGTTGTAAGAAACGAACAAACCTCCTGAAACACCACCTGCCCAAATGCGGTCGTTCCAAACTCTACAAACCTGAACGGCACGCGTACGGCCACCAATATTGTCTGGACCGTAATCCATGAACGCAATTGATTTAGTAACAGGTAACCTTCGCAGGTCCTTCCGCATCTCAACAATCTCCTCGTCAGAATAAGGAATACCTGTTTCCATATTTACAAATTGAGATTTGTACCATTCCATGGCAGCATTACCACCTGTTTTTGCATCAAGTGCTGAAAGCGATTTTGGAGAATAAACTGAAGAGTCTTTTTGAGTGGTTGAGAATAGAATAGCAGTTGCAACAACTGAAACCCCTAATAATGAACCAATTAAAAATCTAATTTTCATATTGTTTTGTATAAGTTAGATATGTAGATGCTAATGTACGGAATTAATTCCAAAAAATAAACATCTAAAAGTACAAGAATGTTCACAGTTTAAATGAAAATTTAAATGGTTTTTTATTGACGGCCTTTCTGACTTAGAACAGATGCTTTTCAGCACGATAAGATGACCGAACTAAAGGTCCACTCTCGACATACCTAAATCCCATTTTTAAACCCAAGTCTTTATAATACTGGAATTTTTCTGGTGTAATGAAATTCTGAACAAAAAGGTGTTTGGCAGTAGGTTGCAAGTATTGGCCTAAAGTCAATACATCTACCTTTACGTTTCTTAAATCCTCCATGGTTTCAACAACCTCTTCTTCGGATTCACCAAGCCCCAACATGACCCCAGACTTGGTTTTCATTTTTCCTTTTTTAAGTCTAAAAAGAAGCTCTAAGCTCCTATCGTATTTAGCCTGGATTCGGACCTCTTTTGTCAAGCGTCTGACGGTCTCAAGATTGTGAGAAACAATTTCAGGAGCTACTTCAATAATCTTTTGCAAATTATCCCATTTACCTGCAAAGTCAGGAATCAATGTTTCAAGCGTTGTTGTTGGTGATTGTGTTCTGATTTCATTGACCGTATCAACCCATATATCAGCACCGCCATCCGGTAAGTCATCTCGATCAACCGATGTGAGCACAGCATGCTTCACCTTCATAAGCCGAACGCTTTCAGCAACCCTTTTAGGCTCCATCAAGTCAACCGCATTCGGACGGCCCGTTTTTACAGCACAAAATCCACAAGAACGCGTACAAATATTACCAAGGATCATAAATGTAGCGGTTCCTTCCCCCCAACATTCTCCCATATTGGGACAGCTTCCGCTTTCACAAATCGTGTGAAGCTTGTGCTTATCCACCAATCTACGAACCTCCCTGTAGCTCTCGCCAGTAGGAAGTTTTACGCGAAGCCATTTAGGCTTTCCAATCTTTGTTTTAATTTCTTTGCTGCTATTCATTCGTTATTTCAGCTATTTTATTCCTCAAAGTTAATCGCTCTTCTAACAAAACCGAAAGATTCATCGCATTAATCTTATTATTCCTTTTTAAGTCCCTCCAAAACACCAAACTACTATGAAAAACGAAACCCATTAAAGGAACGGTTAAAAAGTAAACGACTGTGCCCCAAAACCCTATATATTTTGGCAAAACAAAAAATACAGCAAGGTTTGACAACCCGCATATAAAAATCATCATAACCAGCTTGGTTGAACCCCAAAAAACAGGTCTGGAAAAATTAGACTCCACATAGGCCTTAATGGAATAATAAAAAATACCGCAATGCAATGCCCCCAAAAGAATGACAGGCAGTTTTAAGAATTGAAAAATAAAATCACTAACCTTCACACTGCTTTGTTTTGCGTCGTAAATCTCCCCATCAGTTAAGTCACGTGCTTCTAGTTTTTCAAAATAGTTATGAATAGGTGATTTTAAAGATTCATACTTAGAAGGATTTGCATTAAAATCGTCTATAAGTTTCTTAGTGAGATCCCAACGATGTTCTAAGGTATCCGTGTCTTCGATAAACTTAGGCATACCCTTCCTACTCAAATGAAGCAAACGTTCTGTAAAGGTCGTATCCTCAAGATTGTCAACATGGATCATATTTGCCTTAAGAAGCTCTTCTAGCCTATCAGTCAGCTGTTTAATCACCTTATTAGGATTTTCTTCAAACTCCTTTCGGTAGAGATTTAAATGAATCTTTTCTGAATTTTTAAGCAACACATCGCTTCGGTATTTTGCTGGATCGCTGTAATTGCAACCAACAGCAGCAAGGTAAATGTCTTTTTTCCAATCACAAGCTTCTAGGGCCGTAAATCCAATTCTTAAAGCTCCTTTTTTTAGCGGTTTCAAACGCCGAACAAAATCATCATCTGAAACGCCTTCACCAAAAACCAATAAACTTCTATTTCTCAGTAAAATCTCGGATGATTTTCGAAAAACCTCCAAGTTTTTGATCTTAGTATCCACGCCATCACGTTGTCGGTATATAGGCAGCATGTGAGCTGTCCAAAAAATAGGTCTAGTAAAAGCGTTAAAGACATCTGAGCGGGTCATAAAAAAAACGACAGCTCTATTGCAAGAAGCGATAAGCAAGGGGTCCATAAATGCCGCAGGGTGATTACTAACGTAAATGGTTCTACTAAATCGTTTCGGCTTATTAATAACCTTAATATGACGGAAATAAAATCTTAGTGTATAAACTAAAACCAAGTAAAATAAAAAGTAAAAAAATCGCATAAGAAAACAAAAATAAGAAACGAAATCGAATCAATTCACATAGTATATGCTGAAAACTTTTTATGCTTCGGATATATAATGAGCTACTAGGACTTAATTTTAACTAAATTTCAATTCTATGAAAAATTTAGGCCTTTTTTGCGGTGGGTTTTCTTCTGAGTATGCTATCTCTATGAAAAGCGCACAAACAATTATCGATCATTTCCCTAAGGCTTATGAAGTCTATAAAATAGAAGTTGTAAAAGGAGATTGGTTTTGCGAATTAAATGGCGAAAAAGGCATCTTTAATCGAAATAATGGCAGCCTCCAATTTTCGGGCCGTCAAGTAAGCGTCGATGTTGCCTTAATTTGTATTCATGGGGACCCGGGTGAAAACGGGAAAATACAAGCTTTACTCGACCTTATAGGGATTCCTTATCTGAATAGCAGCGTAAAGGCCTCTGCCCTGTCTTCTGACAAATACCTTTGCAATCAATTTTTAAACGCCCGAGGATTTAATACAGCAAAATCTCATCTAATCACAAAGGATATAGGGTTTGATTCTGATGAGCTCATAAAAGAATTGAAGCTTCCTTTTTTCGTAAAACCCACAGATTCCGGTTCAAGCTTTGGTATTTCGAAGGTGCACCATAAAGAGGATGTAGCGCCCGCTATAGCAGCAGCCTTTGAGGAGGGGGATACAATTGTTGCAGAATCCTTCATGGACGGAATAGAACTCACCTGCGCTGTGTTTCGATCTCCAAAAGGAATTATAGCGCTCCCAATCACCCAAGTCTCAACGGAAAATGACTTTTTCGATTATGACGCCAAATACAATGGTAAATCAAAAGAGGAGACGCCAGCAAATGTATCAGTAGCGCTTACACATGATATCCAAAACGCATCGAAAGAAATTTATAAAGCACTTCAACTCAATTCAGTTGCTCGGATAGATTACATTGTAGTGGGAACAAAACCCTTCGTTATAGAGGTGAACACAATACCAGGCTTTTCTCAGGCAAGTATTGTTCCTCAAATGCTTTCTTGTCAAGGGATGGCAATAGATGAATTTTGGTCTATGATTATAGAAAGTGAACTCAATAGCTAGCCATTGCATTAAAAATAACTTCCATTTTTTTAACAATTTGATAGCGAGGACAATTGAAGTTATTGACAATAATTGAAAAGGCCAGATTCTTTCCTGAACCTGATTTTACATATCCTGAATAGGCTTTTACATTACTTAGCGTACCACTTTTAGCAAACATTTTCCCAGATGCTGCTTGTGAACGACAAATATTCTTAAGGGTACCTGTCTCTCCTGCAATAGCTAATGAAGATTTGAATTCATCATACAATTTACTTTTATAGATATAACCTAATAGGTTACAGAAGTTTTGGGCTGAAACTGCATTTTTTCTTGACAAACCACTACCGTCCTTGAGCTTCATTCCTTCTAAATTTACTTTGTTTTTTAGGTTCGCATAAACGCCTTTAATCCCTGAACTCGTTGAGCCAAATCCATTTTTCTCAAAACCGATTAGATTAAGAAGACCTTCTGCAAAAAGATTCACGCTGTTTAAATTGGTTGCATCAATAATATCTTTTAGTCTCTGTCCCTTGTGTGTATAAAGCAAGGTTAAAGAATCATAAGGGATAGGGTCTAAACCTAGTAATCGGAAACCGTAAGGGATTCCAGAAACCTGAATATTTGAATCCGTAAAGAAAGTAGACATCTCTTTTGCAAGCATGAATTCCGGATCATGCATGCTTCCTTTAACCGTGAAATCTTTTCGGTTAGAGGGTAGGCTTCCAATCCCAAAACGATCTTGAGAATATGGGGCGCCAAACAAATAAGATTGGTCCTTTCGGATTGCCGCACTTTCAATCGTATGTCTAAATTTCAAGTTTTCATCCAAGGGAAAAGTCCTTAAAAGTTTTGCTTTTCGACCCGTTGAAAAAGTTTGAAAATGATACTTTACGGTATTGTCATAAAAATTAATTCCCGAGGCACCAGCTCCGTAATAATTCCCCATATCAGACCAATCCCATCCATCGGGAACACCCGCATATCCAAATCTTGAACCATCAGCTATGACAGAGAACCTAATAGAACGAATGCCAAGGTTTTGTAGGGTATCCTTCCATAAATTTAAGAAATCAAATTGAGCGGCTTCCTCATGGAAGTATTTACTACCCAATGTAATATCGCCTCCACCACGAACAATTAAATTTCCTTGAAGCGTACCATTTGAATCAATATAACCGTCGGTATATAATGAGGTAGATGGCCTATAATCTGCTCCTAATATTTCCAATGCAGAAAACGTACTAAATAGTTTTGCAGTAGAAGCACACATTAATATCTTGTCGGCATTAACATTAGCAATCACTGAATCTGAATCCAAATCAACAACAAGAAGAGAAATGGAGGCGTACTTATTCGCTGGTGCTTGTTCAAAAGCATCTGCGAGCTTTTGAATTGACATTTGTCCGAATAAATTTGAGCATGAACAAAGTAACGACAGGACGAAAAAAAAACTATATTTTTGCATTGTATTTATTTTAGACAAAAGAACTTCAAATAACATACCATTTTACGTTTAGTAAATGTCTTTTTTCAACAGAGTACATTTTAAAACGAAAAAATGAGAAATAATGGGCGTGAAGAAAAAAATTAAAATCCTTAGGATTATCAACCGTTTTAATATTGGAGGCCCAACCTATAATGCGACTTTCCTTACCAGGTTTATGTCTGATGAATTTGAAACCCTTCTTATTGGAGGATTGCCAGAGGAAAATGAAGCAAATTCATTACACATTTTAAAAGAGTATGACGTAGAACCTCTCTTGATTCATGAGCTGAAAAGAGAGCCTAATTTAAAAAGCGATCGTTTGGCCTTAAAAAAGATCAAAACAATCATTCAAGAATTCAAACCAGATATTGTACATACGCATGCATCAAAGGCAGGAGCACTTGGTAGAAAAGCAGCCTTTAGCTGCAATGTACCAGTTGTTGTTCACACATTTCACGGTCACGTATTTCACTCCTATTTTGGAAAAATAAAAACCTCTATTTTCAAAAACATAGAAAGATATTTAGCAAAGAAATCAACAGGTATTATAGCGATTTCGAACCTACAAAAGAAAGAACTCTGTGAAACGCATAAAATTACCACAGCAAAAAAGATCGAGGTTATACCACTTGGGTTTGATTTAAAAAAGTTTCAGGATCATTATTCTGAAAATAGAATTGCAGTAAGAAAAGAATACGATTTAAACGATGATACCCTAGCACTTTGTATTATTGGACGGTTAGCCCCTGTTAAAGATCATTTTTTCTTTCTTGATGTCATCGAAGAGCTTTCTTCACAAACGAATCGAAAAATAAAAATATTTATTGTTGGTGATGGGGAATTGCGTGAAGAAATTAATTCAAGAGTAGACCTTCTGAAAAACAAAGGAGTCGATATCATTATGACCTCTTGGATTTTTGACATTGCAAAATTCAACGCCGGAATGGACATCATGTGTTTAACTTCAAAAAATGAGGGTACGCCAGTTAGCCTGATTGAAGCCCAAGCTTCAAACCTGCCTGTTATTTCAACTGATGTTGGTGGTGTATCAGATATTGTATCTCAAAACGAAACCGGTTTCATTATTTCCCGTAAGGGTAAAGGAGAATTTGTCGAGAAACTAAAAACATTAGTAGAAAACGATGATTTGCGCAATAAAATGAAAACCAAAGGATGGGATCACGTTCATTTAAAATTCAGTTACACACGTCTAGCTTCAGACATGGAAGAATATTACAAAAAACTCTTAAATCCCTTCAATTAATGCAGTTTTCAAAAATTTTAATTTTAGCCATAATTCCCGCATTGGTATTCTTGAGCTCTTGCGCGAACGTTAACAGCAATATTTTATTTAAAATCCCTCAAGGAAAGAATTTCACTTTTGATTCGATACCACTTAAACCAAATGAAGACTACAAGTTAGGGACCGGAGATCGATTTAACTTTCTTTTTGGCACCAATGATGGAGAGAAAATAGTTTTTAGCCAATCTGGAGTAGACAATAGTATTGGAGGCGGGAATCAGCTTCAAAACCAAAACAGATTTGCTGTATCCTATCTTGTTCGGCAAGACGGCACAGTTAACCTCCCCCTTCTTGGGCCTATTCATATTTCGGGAAAGAGCATTATAGAAGCGGAAAGTATTTTAGTGCGATTACTCTCTAAAAATTATTTAAACCCTTTTGTACAAATAAACTTAATTAATCAGCGTGTAATTATTTTCCCAGGTAAAGGAGATGCACAGGTTGTGTATCTTCAAAATACAAATACCAGCTTATTAGAGGCTATCGCTATGGCTGGTGGCATTAATGAATCCGGAAGGTCTAATTCGATCAAGCTAATGCGAAAAACCTCCAAAGGAAGAGAGATTTATAAAATAGATCTTTCTACTATTTCCGGTCTCAAAGAAGCAGAGATGATCGTACAAAGTAATGACTATATCTATATTGATTTCAAGCCTAGGTTAGCATCCTCGTTTCTAAATGAAATATCACCATGGCTAAGTGTGCTAACAACTGCACTTTTGACATATAACATTTTTAATCCTAATTAGTTTGGCAGATAAAGATCAAAAAATAGCTTTAAACACGGAATTTAATCCACTAATCTTAACTACTGTTCTTAAAAGACATTGGTATATTCCTCTTTTATACGTTATGGTTTTTTTAAGTTTGGCTTTCTTCTATTTACGCTATACAAAACCGACCTATCAATCAAATGCAATCATTCAAATCATTCAAAATGACCAAACAAGTCGGATTCTTGGAACTGAAAGCATAGGCAGCTCTGATAATATCTTATCCAAAGAAGTTGAACTACTAAAATCAGATGTATTGTTTAGCAAAGCCATTCAGACTTTAAATATGGAAACGAGTATTTTTGCTGAAGGGGAGATTTTAACAAAAGACCTATACCGATCAGCTCCTTTCGAAATTCTAATATACAATATCATTGATTCCTCAATCATAAGTCAAAGAATCAATATAAAATCTAAAAAAAATAACTTA
>CAJJCU010000108.1 GCA_905182775.1 uncultured Flavobacteriales bacterium | reverse complement strand
GTAATAGTGGAACTGTAAAATAATGAGCTGAAAGGTAGTTTCGTTTGATTTCAGAAAGGTTTTCGACTTCTAGGTCAATAGATTGAGCATAAACATTGTCTTCATCATAACTCAATCTATAGTTGTTGCGAAATGAGATATTTGTGTTTCGGTAACCAAATCCTGTTGTCAATCCCAAATACTGCTTAAAGATCGGTAGCTTGTACTCAAACATGTTAAATGACAAAGTAGAAGAATTTATAATATCGTTTTCCCACCATGGATTGTCCAGCCAAGTACCACCTGAAAAATCAGTTCCAAAATCGGCATTCATCAAAATCGTAGATCCGATATCCATACCGGCCCAATGTGCCTCATATGAAGGTGTATCTTCTTTTTCATCTGGTTCTGAAGGAGGGCTTGACAGTATATCAACTTGTGCTTGAATAGAAAGACATGAAAAGATTAAAACGACTGAGAGTAAGGAAGAAAGTAATTTCATTTTTGTTTTTGTTTGATTGTTTTTATAAACACGCTCAAATATACATACTCTCTAGATAACAAAGTTCAGGCCAAATAAAAAAGCAGTGCTTTGAGTTATAGCACTGCTCCATTTTATCGCTTAAAATCCTACATCTGAATTAACAGCCTAAACATAAAGTTTCGTCCTGCCTGAGGGTAGTAGAAATTCTCTACTGTTCTTTGTCCTCCTGCAAAATAACCCCAGGTATATCCATTGTTTTGGTACTTGGCATCCAAAACATTGTTGCACTGAACCCCTAGAGTGATTGACTTAAAAATAAGGTCTTCAATGGTGTAATTTAGACTCACATTGGAATACGTAAATGCATCAATTTTCCGATCTTGATTTGACGTATTGTCTAGGAATTGATCTCCAACATACTTGGTCATCCAATTCAAGGAAAGGCCATACATAGGTCTATATGTAAAACCAAAATTACCAATCACATTGGGTGAAAATGCCAAATCGGTATTCTCATGCTGAATCTGTGTCTGCTCATAATTTGGATCGTCATAATTGTCAACATATTCAGTAAAAGAAGCAATCTTATTTCCACTGTACGTAAATCCTGCATGGACATCTAACTCATCGAATGGTCGTAAAATTGCCGCTAGCTCAATTCCTAGTCTGTGACTATAGTCTACATTGATTCTTGTGTAAGCACCCACATCATTTATTTTACCTGTATTAATCAGTTGGTTTTCATAATACATAAAATAAATATTGGTGCGCACCTGAAGCTTGGCAGCCTCAAAAGAATGTCCTAGCTCCAAATCTGTTAAAGTCTCATGCTCTGGTCGGCTTTGCGTAGAGCTTTCTCTGAAATCCTTTCGAACAGGCTCTCTGTTTCCAATTCCAGCACTTAGAAATAACCTGTTGTTTGCATCAAAGGCGAAAGAACCTCCTACTTTAGGGTTGATAAAATTATAAACCTCTTTTTGGTCAAGATCAATCAGCGTTCCTGAAACATCATCAAAACCTCCAAAGTTATAATCCACATATCGGTATTGCACATCTGCATATAAGCTCCAATTATTTTTTACATAATCCGCCTTGAGGTATGAACTCACTTCTGATTTCTGAGCATTATTGTCATAATAGCGGTCATATATTTCACTTCCTGAAGCATATCTCGCCCAAACAAGTTCACCAAAATGATTACCTAAATACGTATTTGCTGCTCCACCAAGCTGAAAGCTTAAATTTGAATTTACCGTATGAGAAAGCGAATAAACTCCTCCTACAAAATCGTTGTCCAACCATCTTCGGCGAATTAAATCTGAACTCGTCACAGTGTCAGCTCCAACAATCACATTACTAAGCCCATACTCCGAAAGATTTTCACCAAACTTATATTGCTCGTAATACCCTCTTCCCTTTGTATAATGCCCCGCAACGTTAAGCGTCGTTTTTGGTGAAAAAGTATGTGTAAAGTGAAGCTGGTAATTGTCTTGCTGGTAATTATCAACTTCATCTTGATAACTGTAATAATTATACGTTCTCCCTGAACCTAAAAGGTTTGTTCGTTCTGCCTCCGAAAGATAGTTTCTATCTGCATAGGCATTCATCTCGGCCTCATCGCCGTTGATTACACTTTCAGGAGTACCATACCAAGATTGATAAGTGCGTTCTTTTCCGCTAAATGCTACTGCCTTAATCAATGATTTCTTACCGACATAGGCACCTGATAAGTAGAAAGATTTAAGATTTGAGCTTGCTCGATCAATAAATCCATCACTCAACACTCTAGACAATCGTACATCCATCGCGAATTTACCATCAATCAAACCAGTACCCGCACGCACTGAACTTTTCCATGTATTAAAACTTCCGACAGCATTGTCTATTGTACCATAGGCATTCTCTGAAATATTATCGGTCTTAATATTGACGCTTGCACCAAAAGAAGCTGCACCGTTAGTAGAAGTACCAACACCCCTCTGAACTTGGATGTTATCAACAGAACCTATCAAATCTGGCATATTCACCCACCAAACACCATTAGACTCAGGGTCATTTACAGGAATCCCGTTGATGGTGACATTGATGCGTTCGGCATCAACACCACGAATACGCATTCCCGTGTATCCAATTCCTGCACCGGCATCTGATGTGGTAACAACAGAAGGCATCGTATTCAATAAAACAGGGAAGTCTTGTCCAAAGTTCTTCTGTTGTAGGTCATCCTTTTTACTGATTTGTGTTGCAGAAGAAGGCACAATTTGTGGTCTCGTCGCATCGACTTGAACCGTTTCCAAATTCTGAACCTGCTTGAACAATTGAATCGTTAAATTCGCTGCATTATGTTTAATCGAAATTTCCTGCTCCGCATAGCCCAAAGCCCGAACAATAATCAGTTTTGAATTTGAAGCAATGTTCTCAATTCTAAATTTACCATTTGCATCACTGATCGTTCCTTTTTGCGATTGATCAACTCGTATTTTCGCGTAAGGAATAAGTACCCCGTCATCAGATTGGACAATTCCAGAAAGTGATTTTTGAGAAAAACCTAAAAGAAGAATAAAAGAAAAGGAGAATGTTAAAAAAAGGCTTGTTTTCATTTTTTTTAAAAAATTAAACAAGAATAAGGGGCCAATTCTTATTGGTTAAATAATTAATTAGCTCGGTCATCTTCCCTGCGCAGGCATTATCCTAATCAGGTTCAATGGGTGTAATCTCAGCCTTTCGGCACCCCTTAGAGACGCCACAAAATTAATGTTTTATTCTAATCGAAAGAACAAATTCTAAAATTATCCTTAATTTATAGGATATGGAATGGGAAATAAAAGATGGGAAACTTAGCAAACAATTTGAATGTCAAGACTTTGAGCAAGCGGTTAGCAGACTTAAACAAATTGCTCAGATTGCCGAACACATTAACCACCATCCTGATATGAAAATACATGCTTACAAGAAATTGTTGGTGGAGGTATACACACACGAAAGTCAAACAATCACAGAAAAAGACTACGACCTATCCAAACGAATAGATCAACTATTTTGAGCTGCTATAAGCCTTAATGCCCTTCCAATGCAAAAGTATCGTGAAAAGTAGCAGCAAGTGAGAAATATCATTCCGATCAAACCATGGGACAATACCAATCTTCATGGCTTGAACAATTGCTCCGGGGATTAGAATAAAAATACTTAAGAAGAAATAATTAAAGGCCACGTTAATCTTCGTGGTCAATTTCCTGGCCAAGAACCCCAAACAAAATACGAATCCAATAGCGGTATTGATTGACGGAACCACCAGACCTAATTGTGGGTTTGTATCTAAATCCAAAATTGTAAATACCAAAACTTCTAAGAACAAGAAAAAGAACAATTTAAGTTTAGAAAGTAGCACAAGAAAAGACTGAAGACGGTCCTTGTAAAGACTCAGCATAGCACGTTCCATAAAATAGATGGAAACAATTGAGAAACACCAGCCGGCATACTTCCCAGGAACACCCCAGTAATTAAAAAAGACATGTCCCAAGCCTCCAAAGCCAAAACTAAATCCAAATATGATGAAAAAAAGCATCCAATATTTAAAGAATAGCTCTGAGCGATTTAAACGATAAACCTTGATCGAAAGACCAATCCCGAATAAAAACAAAATTAAATTTCCAACCAGACTATTTGGCTCTAAAAGATCTAGTCCAAAAAGAGTAAAATCTATTTTTTCAAAGTCCGTTCCAATTCTCACTTGCTACGTTCTTTAAACTTAGTGCTCGCGCGAATAATCAATCGTTCCACCAAAAAAGGGAATCTAGGCTGAAGAAAAGCATTAAGAACACCTACAGTTGATAGCGTCGTGATAAATTTTCTTTTTTTAATATTGCGTAAAACCCTTCCCGCAACGTAAGAAATCGATTGTGATTTTTTACTGGAACGGTCATCTAATACAATCGGAGAACCATCAGCAGAAATAGACTCCTTGTTATGTTCGATCTCAGTAATCCCAACATATATAAGACCCACATGGATATTGGATTTATATTCTTCTATCCTGATAGATTCAGCTAAGGAACGTAAAGCCATTTTTGAAGCACAATATGGCGCCAATCCTGGTAAGCCTCGAATACCAGCAACACTAGAAATAAAGACAAGGCTACCTTGGGTCTTTCTTAGATGTTTTAACGCATATATCGTTGGGATAACAGAACCTATAAAATTACTCTTCATGACATTTTCAAATACGACAGGATCACAATCAGAAACATCTCCCCTGCTTGAAACCCCAACATTATTGATCATAATATCGAGACGCCCATGAAGTTCGATGGCAAAGTCGACTAATCTTTTAGAATCCTCGGCATTTGTAACATCACAACAGAAGTAATCTACACCATTTCCAACTTCCATTAAATCAGATTTTGCTTTTTGAAGCCGTTCTTCGTTCCTGCCGTTTAAGATGACTTTAGCACCTGCAATG
>CAJJCU010000107.1 GCA_905182775.1 uncultured Flavobacteriales bacterium | reverse complement strand
CACCTTGGTGAACTCCGAATTCAAGGATAAAAATGACAGCTACGTTCCTACAGCGTGGGACAGCAAACATATTGTCTCTCTAACCGGGGGGAAGCGGTTTAAAAATGGCTGGGAGATCGGATTCCGTTGGTTTTATTCAGGCGGCTCTCCTTATACACCCTACGACATAGCAACTTCTAGCTTGAAGGATAACTGGGATATTAACGGTCTTGGTATTCGAGATTATTCCTTATTGAACACGCGACGAGAAGGTAATTTTCACCAATTAAATATCCGTTTTGATAAGAAATGGTTTTTTGATAAGTTCTCCTTGAACTTTTACCTAGATCTTCAAAATGCATATGCCTTTAAAGCGAACCTAGCTCCAGTTTTACTTGTCGATACAGATGCGGATGGCAATCCTATTGAGGACCCTCAGGATCCAACACGTTACCAAACCAAGCTTATAGACAATGCATCAGGAATTATTCAGCCAACTTTAGGTATTGTAATTGAATTTAAGATGGCTAAAAAGTAATCTATCTTACCACGAACTTAATGCGCTGCTCATTCTGGTTTTCTGCGACGATTCGGAGAAAGTACATGCCTGGGCTAAGACTCTCATGAACCGGATATAGGTTAGATCCAGAGTGGATATCCAGTGCAGCTGAGTGTATAGTAGCTCCATTGAAGTTAATGATATCAAGGGTGCCAAGTTGATCTTCTGTGCTCTCAGTCCTGATCACAACATTGAAATCTCCGTTATTCGGGTTAGGGTAGAGGTTTATTTCTTGTTCCGAAGAATTAGAACAGCTCAGTGCTGCGATCTGGTCTTCAAAGATTTCATAAGCGCCATCTATGTCATATTGTGATAAGCGGTAGTATGTGTTCTCAGATGAAAGACCTTGATGCTTGATGCTATATTCATTTGAGATTGTGCTAATCCCCATAGCTTCAACAGATGCTACAAACACCCATTCTTGTCCGTCTCTTGATTCTTCGACCGTAAAATAAGCGCTATTATATTCTGATTCAGTTTCCCATGTGATGACCGTTTTGTTGTCAAAACAATTTGCCCTAAAATAACGCAGCTCAACCGGTAAGGCATTTGTGCCAGAGCCTCCAATAGTGAAGAAGCTAAAGCCACTTCCTGAAGCAGACAATGTGAAATCATTAACAGATCCTGCAGCGCTAATATGATTTGGAGCGATCCAAGTGGTGTGGTTTTCACTACTTGTATTAGATCCTGGGCTTTTTAAGATTCTCACTTTAGCAATATCGTTAACCCCAGTAATGTTTTTACCATGGATTTCGATATCATAGTTCTTTGTATTGATTTCCGAACTATAATCACCATTTGTAGGTGATATTTCCCAATAACCCTCATCGTCGATGTTGTCAATTAATTGTCCGCTGTTGGTAGTTATTGGGAGACCATTCTCAAGTATGCCAGAGGGTCCCTGAGCATAACCATCTACATATTCAATGGTTAGATATTGATCTGTTCCTGGTGAGCCTTGAATGTTTATACTGACATCTCTCGTATGGTTATTATTTCCTACTGGAAATAAAACAGCGCCATTTTCATTGTTGAAATACCTTCTCAACTTGCCCGTAACCCTTCCGTCATTGTGTGTAATACTTCCTGCGGAATTACTAGACGTACCGATTGTTAGGATATTTGCTCCGTTGACAATATTACCTGAAGTGAAGTTTATATTATTGACAATCGTTATTGGTGTATTAAGGATAAGGTCGCCTTGGGTTTTGTTTAAAACAACATTGTTAAAGCTTGTGGTCCCTGAACCATTAATTTCTTGTTGATTGTTTCCATTAAGGGTGATTGTTCCCGAACTGGCGTTTATGGTGCCATTATTTAAAACAGAACCTGTAATATCAAGGTTTCCAAATAGCTCAGCAGTTGCAAATTCATCTTTTAGGCAAAGGGATCCGATATTCTGGGTAATTGTCAATACTGAAGTTTCACTCACGCAATGTCCTGATTCCTGATTTGATTGAACAAAAATAGCAACTTGATCATTCGGAATTGATGAAACTTCTCTCAACCATTTGTTGGCATGCCATTTATACCAATTGGTTGGTTCTTCAAAATCAGCATTTGTTAATCCACCCCATAAAAATGAAGTCCCTTGGTAAGGTATTTCTTGTTCTTGAAAAACGGGTTGGTTGAATGCAATGACAATTTGATCTGTATAGCCACTGCAGGCACCTGTATTTTCTGTCCATATTAATGTAATGTCTGTATTAAAACCATTCGCTGGGTTAACGCTTATATTTTGAGCACCTTGAGCAGTTACAATTAGGGTTGCGTTGGCAGGGGACACGTCCCAAGTACCATTTACTGAATTTGCCATTGTAATTTCATAGGTCTCTTTACCACAGGTAGTTGCGTCAGAAATGTTCGAGCTTGGCGATGTGATTAGCGGCCTGTCTTGAACGGAAACACTAACTTGATCAGAATTGTTGCAACCATTTGACGTAATCACGGTTAAGCTGTATGTTTGGTTAGCTGTCGTATTACAATTGGCGTTTAAATCATTTACATTGCCGATACCTGAAGTTGGGCTCCAAGTATAACTTAATGGAGCTGTAACGAGAATGGCATAATCTTCAGATTCTCCATCAAACCCTGCTTCGCATTGTGAGGACGCTGTGTTCCATTTACAAGAAACCCGGACCTTTACAAAGCCAGGAGATGTTGAGCTAGGCACGTTAATTGAACGAGGGGAAAGTGATGTTAAACCATTTGAAGAATTTGTAGTTGAGCCCAAATCATAAGATTCTGAATCCTCAAATATGTTATTTCGATTCCAATCAATCCAAACAATTCCTGCAATGGTCCAGTCGCCATCAGAGTTAATCTTCATTGATAGGCCATTTGAGTAGGTAGTGCCGGCTACGGCCTCACCAATAATTGAAGCGCTATAATCCGTGTATGCTTGCGTCTTACCTGTTGTGTTGTCGATCGTTGTTTCACCGTTGAAAGTAAAATTCGTAATTGATGTACTAAATTCCATATTACCTTGGCTTGTGCAATGGCTGTAGGAAGGTTCGTTATAGCTTATAGAAGCAGCTCCATTTAACGCTGAGCTAGAACCACTACATAATGAAAAAGCATCCCCAGCATCTACGTTTAGTGTTATTTCTGAGCATGGGTTGGGTACAAGCATTGAGTAGCTTACAGAAGCTGAGAAGTTTAATTCCTTACAACTTTTCTTAGTTAATAGAATTGAATAAGTGCCTGAAGATGGACAAAGCCAAATAATTTCTGACTGTTTATTATTTGCTCCACAATCATTATCACTCATCATTAATTCTGTACCTCCTGTAGCCGATGAGTATAGCCTTAGTTTTGTGTCTCCTGTTGTTGTATTGCAAGTTGCAAAGGTGTATGTGTTCCCTTCAGAGGCATCAAATATAAACGCACGTCTTTGGGTTGAATAGGTTGTTGTTTGTTGTTCGCTTGTGGAAATTGTAATGGATTCAGATATAACGCTTTGGTTACAGAATTGCCCGTAGGAATCGGGGTGACAAAAAAACATAAATAAAGCACTGACAAATAGGCTTTTAATTCTTGTCTTGACTCTTATAATTGTATTAATCATAACTTAATTATTGTACTGTACAAATGTATTGTCTCCAATCCGTTGTTAAAATGTGTATTTCGGTATATTTCATGTACAATTGTGTAATCTGATATAAAACAGGAACTTCAAATGATAAAAAAATAGCTCGGATTGAACATGTCTTTTTATTGCTTGCCTCATAGTTGTAAAACCATTCAATAAAAGAATCTACGTTTATAAACATGGTTGAAACGTGCCACTAGTCATTAATTCTGAGTCTCCTGTTGTCGTATTACAACTAGCAGAGGTGAATGTATTCCCCTCATAGGCGTCAAATGCAATCACACTTCTTCCCTTGGAATAGTTTGTTATTTGTTGTTCGCTTGTGTAAATTGTAATGGCTTCAGATGTAACGCTTTGGTTACAGGTTTTCCCATAGGAATCGGGGTAATAAAAAAACAAAAATAAAGCACTGGTAAACAGGGTTTTAATCCTTGATTTCACTCTCAAAATGGCATTGCTCATAACTTAATTATCTCTTCTCAGAGGCATAGACGTATACGTGATTTGCAAAGTTGCGTCGGATTAAATCTTCGTATGTGAACTTTATGTTAAGCCTATTTAATTGTTATTTTCTTCACCTCTATAGGATGGCTATTTGTATAGATCTTTAAGTGGTATATACCCGGTGAAAGCTTGTGCTGAATCGTTTGAATATTCATCCCGTTCAAGACTTTAAATGATTTCGTGAGCACAATATTCCCCTGTGTGTCCATTATATTGAAGTATCCTGAATCTTCTTGATTTGAATTTTGAATCAATAAGTTAAAGCTATTAGAACTAGGGTTTGGATAGATTTCGCAGAAGGTGTCGTTGGCAATGTTGCAATTAGAATTTAGTATCATGTGGTCATAAGTAGTAGAAGTACCATCTATGTCGTTTTGTGTCAAACGGTAGTAGTTGTCACCCGATACCGCTTGCTTGTGGGTATAAGCATAAGTTAGAAGTTCTGTGCTAAAACCAGCTGCTGGTTCCAGATGGATCGTATTCCATAGGTTTCCGTCTCTGGAATAGTCAATTTCAAAATCTTCGCTATAATTCTCTGATGCAGTTTGCCATGTCAGGTCAACTAAGCCATTATTACAATAGGCGTTGAAAGAAACCAATTCTACAGGAAGGGCATTGTCGTCTTCTGTGCCCGCGCCAAAGAAACTAAAACCAGTTCCACCTGCCGTTATTGTATAGTCACTGTTTGTATCCGCTCCTCCAATAGATACATGGGTCAATGCTTCCCATGATGTGTGGCCAGGGCCTGCGCTTTTAATCAAGCGTACTTTATTGCGGTCCATGCTAGCAGAACTAACTCCTGTTAGACCGTTCATGTGAATAGTTAGGTTGTAGGTCGTTGAATTAATAGAGGAGGAATAGTTATCACTAGTTGGGTTAATTTCCCAATATCCCTCATCGTCATAGTTTTGAATCAATTGACCATCAGAGGTGGTTAATGGCAGACCTTCATATAAATCTGTAGCACTGAGCTGAGGGTAGCCAGTATTGTAAGAGGCTGTCAAGTATTGATCTGTTCCTGGTGTCGTTGGGAAGGCAACGGTTACATCTCGAGTTGCAGAGGCTGTACCAATTGGGAAGAAATTTGATGCGTTTGAACCCTCTGCAAAATATCTTCGAAGCTTTCCTGTTACAGATCCTGAAGCATAAGAAATTGAACCTGTACTCGCGCTTGATGACCCTATCGTTAGGGTGTTTAAACCGTTGTTGATATTCCCTTTGAGCATGCTCAGTGTGCCTTCAAGTTGAAGAGGTGCGTTTATAATCAAATCTCCTGATGACTTATTTAATGTCAAATTATTTAACAAGGTACTTCCGCTACCTGAGATCGTCTGGTCTTGAGTTGCCGTAAACTCAATAGTAGAGTTTCCCCCATTGATTACACCCTCATTTGCAATATTTCCGTTCACCGAAATAGCACCGGTGCCTAGATTTATGATAACATCATTGGCTATATTGAGGTTGGCTATTTGACCGGTAAGGTTTGTTACATTGTTCGCACTAATGCAAAGGTTGTCAGTAGGTGAGATTTCTACTTTTGCTGTCGAAGAATTTGGCTCGCTAGTTTGTTTGACCCACATGTTGCCATCCCATTTGTACCAATTTGCCCCTGTAGACCATTCCGTATCTGTTAGACCACTCCATAAATAAGTGTTTTCATCAGCGTTAGAAAAAGTCGTGTCAGGTTGGTTGAAAGCAATGACGATTTGATCTGTATAGCCACTACAGGCGCCTGTGTTTTCTGTCCATGTTAAAGTAATGTCTGTATTTAATCCATTCGCTGGGTTAACGCTTATATTTTGAGCACCTTGAGAAGTTACAATCAGAGTTGCGTTGACAGGTGATGTTACCCAAGTACCACTTGCTGAATTTGCCATTGTAATTGCATAGGTGTTTTTACCGCAGGTCGTTGCGTCAGAAATACTCGAGCTTGGCGATGTGATTGATGGAGGTTCAGCTATGCTACCTGTTATTGCTATAAGCTTATTAGAAGCCTGCGCAGCAGTGCAGGTAATGTCACCGACAGGTGTTCCACTAGCGTCGGCTGTCATGCGAACATAAACCGTTGTACTGGATATTGTGCCTGATGTTGTTGAGAGCGTTAAGCTGCTTGAAAAATTAGAGTCATCCGTAGATACTTCAAATCCAGAGGGAGCAGTGATGTTGATGCCTGAGGAATTCGAGATGTAATTGCCAGAGACTAAAAAAGTTTCACTAGATGGAGATGCAGTGCCTGAGCAAGCACTTAGGCTTCCTGAGATAGATGAGACTGTAATTTCTGGTTTTTTAAGTGTAATAAAAAAGGTTTGAGAGTAGTTTGTGCACGAGTTAATTCCAGTCGACCTCGATTTAAGATACAAAGGTCTATCTGTACTTGTGAAATTTGTTCCTGCATTGTCACTCCATGATTGTGGCCCACCTGAAGCATCATCTCCATTCCATACCCAGTTGTATGTTGAAGGGTCTGTTGGATCTGAATCCCAAAAATAGCCGAGCTTATGTCCTGCGCCTTCTCCTGATCCGCCTGTTGACCAGGTCCAAGTTACCGTCGAATTGATTGTGAAATCACCTCCAGAGACTATGGATGTCCCATCTACAGTAGCTGTTATATCCTCTGCGTAACAATCTGCCCAAAAGGTTGATACGGTATTTGAATAGTCTATCTCGGATGCGCACGTCGCTTTCGCTCGTACATAAAGTATGCCTTGGCCATGACAACCTGCACAACCATTTCCCCAAGAATCAGTTTCGTTGGTCAGGAATGGTGTGACCCATAAATTATCACCCCAGTGGTATTCATAGCAAGTGAAATCTGTTCCTGTATGGGTCCATGTAATGTCATTTCCTCTGATAATATTTTCGTGAGAGTTTGTAATTGAACCCGCCTTGCAAATAGGAGTGAGGCTTAAATCATCAATAGACATACCATCTTCAGAACCACTTGCATCGTAATCATTCCATCGAATCCAAAAGAAACCTCCGTTAACGGTTCCTAAGTTCGTAAGTGTATCGGACAAGCTCGATGTGTGTTGTAGGCTTCCATTTCCTGTAGCCTGTCCCGCATTTGAATAGTCCAGCGCATCAAAATCGGTCCAAGTACCATCCGTCAAGCTTGTGGCATCTGTACTGTATTGGAAATCAAGCTGGTCTAAACGGTTCGCTGTAGCGACCCTCCATGTTTCTCCTGTATAAGAAATTACAACGGTATTTAAAGTAACTCCAGTCCCGTTTATAATTTTCCCACCAAGAGTTGGGTTCAAAGAACCACTTCGAATCCCGCCCAATGCACGATCGCTATCTGTACCAAAGCTATACGTGTTTCCGCTATTTGATGACCCAGTGCTGGCTGTGTATGTTGTATTTGAATTACCGCCTGATTCACTCATGTAAAAACCGAGAGGCAAGCTAGATGAACTTCCTGCACTTTCCAATGTGTTAAAATCTTCTGTAACAGAGGTTCCAAATGCATTTAAGGTGATTTGGTTGGCATAGGGAGATCCTACAATCGAAGACGAGGCTGTTCCTGCCCCTTCAGAATTAACGGCTCTTATTTGGATATTGTAACTTGTTCCATTACTTAAACCTGAAATTGTATATGGGCTAGAGTTTGTTCCTGAAGATATGAAAGTGGAGCCATTGTCTATTGAGTATTCAAAATCCGTAATACTTGCACCGCCATCAGCACCCGCAGTAAAATTAAGGGTCACTTGAGAATCTCCGTTTTCAATACTCGAAATAGTAGGAGCTGAGGGTGTTGTTATTGAAGAACCACCGCAGCTTGAAGAATGACTGCCTATATAAGACCATGTATCCGTCGCATAAACGATCCATTCTGAATCACCTGTACTCGTTCCTGCAGAAGCAGACCAATCGGGGTTGGGTTCACAAATAGAAGGCTTTCGAACTATTGTGTTATTCTGTGTTGCGTTTGATGACCCTGCGACTTCCCAGCCATTGCCTGGATCAGAACCGTCAGTTCCTACCGCATCAATCAATGTCATCGTTCCTGAAATATTTTCGGCTAATCCAACAGCATCATCCCCATTCCAATTTGCAGATCCCCAAGTGAGGTCTCCTGAGGCAATGATTGCTCCGTCTGAATTACTGTTGTAAATCACATAAACATCCCCGTTTGAGATTGTACCGCTCAAGGTTAAGGTGGATTCAGTCCAATTACCACCATTGGCAATTTTCCAAACTTCATAGTTTGATAGGTCTACATCTGCACCTGTACCGTTGTATAGCTCAATGTATTTATTGTTTGAGCTTCCTTCTGAATACTCAGAAATAATTAAAGTCGTTTGGCTGATAGCGCTATATGGAAGAATAAAAAATACAAATAGGGAAATTGAGAGAAATCTATTTTTAAGCATGAAATTTGTTTTAGCTTCTCAAAATTGTCAAAATTTAAACACTAAAGGAATAAATAGGTGATTATCTTATGAACAATAATTTTATTTAAAGTAATATAATTGTTAATCAAGAAGATTGCACTAGTGCTTATTTCCCTCTAGTATCTCTATATATCATATAAAAAGGAACTGCGAATAAGCCAACATATTCTGCGGAACGGATCAGGTTCGTCCCCAAAACACCAAAGTCAAACTTGAATTTATGACCAAAATTAATAATGAGGTGTTCAAATCCTACAGTGAATTTTAGTTTTTGATACCATATCGAGGGCTTGAGAATTGATGTCACGCTGTCTTTAAACCAGGTATCTGGAAAAATCGAATGCATTCCGGAGAGATAATACTCATTATAGGATGCGATGTAATAGGCATTTTTAATGGAGGCAATCACATAGCAAAGTGTAATTGCAATTCCTAAAATGAAAAAACGCTGGGTTTTAGGGTCTGCATCAAACTCTTTGGCGGAAGAGATGAAGAAATAAAGAAGGGTAGACCAAAAGATGATATTTGTACAGGGTATCGGATTTATTTTAGAGCCAAGTGCATATAGGATACTTATGAGGATTAGAAATAGAACGCGTGCGCTAAACCAGATTGCCTTTTTCATTTTTGGTTATTTACCGTAAAAGAAGCGAAAATAGGGAGAATAAAAACGCATCTCATTTAATAATTATTTAGAATAGGCATAGATTTCTTTCAATTTCATATCTTTGCACCCAAAATTAGATACATGGCAACGAACAGAACTTTTACGATGATTAAACCAGATGCTGTCGAAAATGGACACATTGGAAATGTTTTAAATATGATAACCGAAGCAGGTTTTTCTATTAAAGCAATGAAATACACAGTGCTAACTGAAGCGCAAGCAAAAGAATTTTATGAGGTTCATGCTGAGCGTCCTTTCTATGGAGAGCTTGTTGCGTATATGACTTCAGGTCCTATTGTAGCAGCAATTCTTGAAAAAGAAAATGCAGTTGCAGACTTTAGAGCTTTAATTGGAGCTACGGATCCTGCTGAAGCTGCTGATGGAACGATCCGTAAGGCATATGCAGAAAGCAAAGGAAGGAATGCTGTTCATGGTTCAGATTCTGATGACAATGCAGCAATTGAAGGTGAATTTCATTTCGAAGCGAAAGAAGTACACTAAACATAACATAATAGGAAGGGGCTGTCAATAGCCCTTTTTTTGGCGATGAACTTTAACGAATCCATAGAGAAAAGAAGAACATTTGGGATTATATCCCATCCAGATGCTGGTAAAACAACATTGACGGAGAAGCTACTGCTTTTTGGTGGTGCGATTCAATCTGCTGGGGCCGTTAAAAACAACAAGATTAAAAAGACTGCAACCTCCGATTTCATGGAGATTGAGAAGCAGAGAGGGATCTCTGTAGCTACTTCGGTAATGGCTTTTGGCTATAAGAACAAGCAGATTAATATTCTGGACACTCCGGGTCACAAAGACTTTGCTGAAGATACCTTTAGAACATTGACCGCTGTGGATAGTGTTATTCTTGTGATTGATGTTGCAAGTGGTGTGGAGTCGCAAACCGAAAAGCTCATGGAGGTTTGCCGTATGCGAAAGACACCCGTTATTATTTTCATCAATAAGATGGACCGCGAAGGTAAAGAGTCTTTTGATTTATTGGATGAGCTTGAACAGTCTTTGGATATCAAGGTTTGTCCCCTTACATGGCCTATTGGGATGGGGGATCGTTTTCAAGGAGTCTACAACATCCATCAAAAAGGCTTGAACCTTTTTTCTGCAAATAAAACAAAGATTGCAGATGATGTTTATGCCGTTGAAGACATTCATGCGAAAGAATTAGATGATATTATAGGTGAGGAGCCCGCAGAAGAATTGCGTGAAGAATTAGAAATGGTAGAAGGGGTTTATGATGCTTTCGATCGAGATACCTATTTGTCTGGTGAAGTCGCTCCTGTCTTTTTTGGTTCTGCGGTAAACAATTTTGGTGTAAAGGAGCTGTTAGATACCTTTTGTGAGATATCACCTTCGCCAAGGGGGAGGGTCACAGATGTTAGAGCTATTGATCCTTATGAGAATAAATTCAGTGGTTTTGTATTCAAAATTCACGCAAACTTAGACCCGAAGCACCGTGATCGGATTGCCTTTTTACGCGTTGTTTCAGGGACCTTTGAGCGGAATAAGTTTTATAGACATATTCGTTTAGATAAAAAAATGAAATTCCCAAATCCTACCTCATTTATGGCGCAGGATAAAAGTGTCATTGAAAACGCCTTTCCAGGAGATGTGATTGGATTGTATGACACGGGTAATTTTAAAATAGGAGACACCTTAACCGAGGGCGAGAAAATCATGTTTAAAGGAATTCCTAGCTTTTCTCCTGAGATCTTTCAGGAGCTTGAGAACCTTGACCCGATGAAGTCTAAGCAATTGGAGAAAGGAATTCGTCAGCTTATTGATGAGGGGGTGGCCCAGCTCTTTATTCAGCAGCCAGGTAATCGTAAAATTGTTGGTACCGTTGGTCAGCTTCAGTTTGAGGTAATCAATTACCGATTGATTAACGAATATGGCGCCAAATGTCAATTTGTACCTAGGAACTATTTTAAGGCATGTTGGATTACATCGGATAATGAGGAACAATTAGAGACCTTTAAAAAGGCGAAGTACAACCTGCTCGCACGCGACAAGGATGATAATTTGGTGTTTCTTGCGGAGACTACGTTTTTATTAACGATGGCCGAGCGTGACTACCCAGATCTTTCTTTCCATAGAACATCAGAATTTATGCTTGACAAATAGAAAGGTGCAAATGTTTACATTTGTGTATGCGACTTGTAGCATTACTCTTTTTATTTATTTCAATTAACACTTCTTGTGATAACACTCAAGTTATTGATAGTAAGGTTATTATTAATAATAAAGTAGGGTCTATTGAGGACCGAGTTCCATTACGCATAGACCCTATTTCTTTTGATAGGTTTTATCAATCCGATGAGCTTTATGGCACAAAATCAATCCCGAAAGCACAGTCTAAAGCCGCATGGAGGACGGCTTCAAAAAATAAAAAGGCAGCATGGTGCTATGTAGATTCCTTAAACAAAAGAGGGGTTTTGTACAATGGCTATTGCCTTGCAGATATAGAACATCAAAACAATTATTTATTAGTTGATTCCATTTACCAGAGATTTCAAAACCATGCGCTATTTCCTAAAGCCCAATTGGGAGATTGTGATTCCTTGTTCCTTGTAGAACGCAATGCCAATGGTAATTTCTATAATTTGGGATACCACTCCTTTTGGGTGCGTAGGAAAGGTGTTTCAGGTGATTTCAGTATGATTTCAGTTAATCATAGTAATGAGGATGTACAGGTGAGGACTGTAGATCCTGGGAATGGATATTTTATAAGACTTTTAAAATAGATAAAATGAATAAAGGATTTTTAGTAGTTGTTTTAATTTTTCAAATACTTTGTGTAAACGCACAGATAACGCGAATCAAGATAGGCAGATCATCTGACACGACGGGTGAAGTTGTTATGCAGCTTGCGCATCGATTCCAGAGCTACAATTGGACTCCCAAGCATAAACTTGACAACTATGACACCACCATTAATTCTCCTAAGTCGGTTAAATATTCAAAAGATGGTACCAAGTTCTATGTACAATCCTTAGAGGGGTATACCACCTCAATATACGACGCCAAATCAAAGACGCGGATTAAAACGCTCATTCATGAGTTTACAAACGCAAACGACAGCTTGTTTAAGGATGGGGAAACCACCATTTACAATTATCCTTACAAGCAAGACCGAAAACAAAAGAATGTATTTCTGGGTAAACCTGTGGAGTCCTGTTTCTCCCATGGCGGAAAGTATCTATGGGTCACTTATTACCGAAGAGATTTTGACCCGATTGCACAATCACCCTCTGCAGTTGCAATAATTGATACAGAAAAGGATGTAATCATTCGTGTCATGCCAACAGGTCCTTTACCTAAGATGATCGCATGTTCTCCAGATAATAAAAGGGTTGCAGTAACCCATTGGGGAGATAATACGGTGGCCATTATTGATATTGATTCAGAGGATCCTTTTGACTTTAAATTCGTCAAGCACTCAATTGTAGACTACAAAATGTCAACCAATTTCGGTTCTTCACATGTCAACCGCGATGCGAGCTGTGGTTTTTGTTTGAGAGGAACGGCCTATACACCTGATGGTCAGTTCTTATTGGTCGGTAGAATGGGGGGTGGGGGCATCGCTATTTTTGATGCCGTAAGCTATGATTATTTGGGAACGGTATTCGGGATGATGTCCAATGTTCGTCACCTTGTGGTCAAAGATGATTATCTATACATCAGCTGCAACCGTCCTGGCTATGTGCAACGCTGCAATTGGCGTGCACTCGTAAAAACACGTTTGGACAGCCAAGAGAAGAAAGTGAATTACAGTGCTTTTGAAAATGTATATGTCGGTACGGGGGCACGAACCATTGTTTTGACCTCTGACGGTAAGTATTTGTTTGCAGCTGCCAATAGTGTTTCTAAGATTGTAGCGGTGCGAACCTCAGACATGAAGGTTGTTGCCAAGATTCCCGCGGATTCCTATCCTGTTGGAATGGCTATTTCTTCGGACGATTCTGAATTGATTGTAACCTCTCAGGGGAAAAGTAATAGGGGGGGGAATTCCGTTATGGTCTTTGCTTTAGATTATAAATAATACTGTTCAATCGTATAATTACCAGACAACACATGGCTTTAAAATACTCTTCAATGCTTGATTTGGGGGCTAAAATCCCTTCGTTTGAGCTTGTAAATACAATAGATGGCACATTGTATTCTTCTTCTTCACTAGATAATGGGAAACCGTCTTTAATGATGGTGGTTTGTAACCACTGTCCTTATGTGATCCATTACCATGATGAGCTACAGCGTTTGGCTCGCGATTTTGGTTCTCTCATAGATTTCGTAGCCATCAGCTCCAATGATGTCAATAATTATCCTCAAGATGGGCCACAGGAAATGGTGGTGCTCTTTTCTCGTTTGGGATTGGATTTCCCATATCTGTATGATGAAACACAGCAAGTAGCAAAGACATTAAAGGCAGAATGCACTCCAGAGTTTTATCTTTACAATGGTCACAACGCATTGGTCTATCGTGGGAGGCTTGATGACTCATCTCCGGGCAATGACATTGCTATTTCCGGTAAAGACCTTAGAATAGCTTTAAACAACCTCTTAGCGGGTCAAACGATTACCGGTGAGCAGCATCCCTCAGTGGGGTGTAGTGTCAAATGGAAATAATCTTTGATTTTAGATTCCTGGAAAGAGATCCCTCTGGGATTCGAAACCTATTCTGAAGCCCTTTAATCACAAGGGTTCTTGCGCTGATTTTGTTTTCGTTGGTGACACAATGGCGACACAAAGTGCTTTTTTCACCACCTTCTAGTCTTGAAATTACATAATATTTTTGATGTGCTGTATCACTTTTATAATGATGCGTTATATGTATCAAAAAGTGTTATTATGAATATGAGTAGTTTAATTTTTAGTTGGTTGATTAGTGTTGGTTTTGTCGTTCCAATGGAGGAGACCAATGAGGGGAGGGAGTTGTACGTGCTTTATGTTATTGATCATGAATCCGAGGAGGTTTTAGCCTATGAG
>CAJJCU010000106.1 GCA_905182775.1 uncultured Flavobacteriales bacterium | reverse complement strand
TTTCCTTTTATTTTTAGTACTGCTAAGTACTCCATGATTCTCTCTTTCACCTTTTCTAGACCAAAATGATCCCGTTCAAGAATCTTTCTAGATCGGGTTAAATTGAGATTGTCTTTAGAGTATTCGTTCCATGGAAGCTCGATCATGGTGTCTATATAGTTCATTTGAACGGTATATTCTGCACCTTGAGGATTCATTCTTTGAAGCTTATCGAGCTCTTTATGAAATAGCTTACCGACTTCTTTACTCCATTTTTTCGTCTTTGCCCGTTTTCTGAATTCTATAACATCCTGCTCCTGCGGATTGTCTCCAAGTTCATCCTGAATAGTGCGCATTTGCTGCTGTAAAAAGTATTCACGCTGCTGCTTGTCTAAATCTTTACGAACCTTATTGTGAATTTCATTGCGCATTTCTAGCATCTGAGACTCTAGAGAAAGGTGCTCTAACACTTTCATTACACGGCTCTTTATATCCATTTCTTCAAGCATATCTTGCTTTTTAGCAACATCTGCATTCATGTTTGAAGAAATAAAATTCACTAAAAAGGTAGGGCTGTCAATGTTCTTAATGGCAAATTGCGCTTCAGAGGGGATATTTGGGCTGTCCTTAATGATCTGTAATGCTAAGTCTTTGATGCTCTTGAACATCATGTTTAGTTCTTTGTTCTTCGTGTTGAACTTTTGCTCTTTTAAAACCTCAACTTTGGCCCTCATGAAGGGATCAGTCTGGGTCATTTCAAGCATCTTAAACCTTCTTTTACCTTGAATAATGACTGTTGAGCTACCGTCCGGCATTTTTAGTAAGCGGACAATTTGAGCTACTGTACCTACCGTGTGAAGGTCTTTGAACTCAGGAGATTCCTCTTCTTGAATCTTTTGTGATACAACACCAATAATTTTATTGCCCTTATTCGCTTCTTGTATGAGCTTGATTGATTTGTCGCGTCCAACGGTAATTGGAATAACAACACCTGGGAACAGTACATTATTCCTCAACGGGAGTATAGGTAAGTTTTCAGGGAAATCTTGCTTGTTAACGCTTTCTTCTTCTTCAGCGGTTGTTAAGGGGATGAATTCTGCATCAGATTCTATGCCTGATAAGTTTAATAAAGAGGGGTCAAATAAGTCGTTCATATATTTCTTTTATGACATAATGTCATTTGTTGTTGTCATTTTGAGCAAATCACATATGAATGCGATTGCACAGTGTAAGGTTCAATCTGCGTGCCAAAGAAATATATCAGTAAAAATGTCGGAACTTAGGATGGAGAATGGCTCAAATGTGCTAAGATTTTTTTATCGCCATCAGAAAGCGTTAGAGCCCTTCTTGACATCATGTTGTTGGCAGCATCATAAGCCTTTTCAAGATTGTAAGGGCTTTCTTCCTGTCCGTTAATCCAAGAAAAACTTGTGATGTGTTTTTTTGGAAATCCATCCGTAAATATGTTGCATGCAACACCAACAACTGAAGCCGTATTGAACATGGTATTGATGGCACATTTTGAATAATCTCCCATAGATAATCCTATGAATTTAAGCTTGGTTTGAATTTCTTTTTCTTCGCTGTAGGAATATGTTTTTACATTTGAATAGTTGTTTTTCAGGTTGGAAGTATTGGTATCCGCGCCTAAGTTGCACCAAGCCCCAATGATTGAGTTTCCAAGAAACCCATCGTGGCCCTTGTTTGAGAACTCTTGAAATACAACGTTATTAACTTCTCCGCCCACTTTACAGTGTGGTCCAATCGTTGTTGCTCCATATATTTTCGCACCCATTTTAATCGTTGCAGATTTACAAAGTGCAAGTCCACCTCGAACCATAGAGCCTTCCATTATTTCAGCATTCTCACCAACATATATAGGTCCGTTGGTTGTATTGAGTATACTTCCCTCTATTGTGGCGCCCTCTTCAATAAATAAATCCTTTTCAGATCCAATTAAAAGATTGGTATCGGACAAAGCTTTACTTGAACGGTTTTCTGTAATGAGCTCAAAGTCATTTTTCAATACGGTATGGTTCAATTGAAATATGTCCCATCTTTCGTTAAGGATGACCGGTGCTTCTCCAAGAAAACTGACTTGTTTTTCACCATTTCCTTTCTTCGCTAGTAATAATTTACTTAGGAATAAACTCGAGTTTTCTTCAATATTTACGATTGCCGCAATGAAATCTTGGTTTGGGATAACGCAGGCGTTCACTGATAATGTGCTATCGACACTCGGGTATTTCTCCTCTAAATAACTTTCTGTATGAAAACCAAGTTCCGCTTCGGGTAGGTATTCTGCATAGCGTTGCGTATTCGTCATTATGCCAACACGGAGACTTCCTATTGGTCTAGTTAGGCTAAGCGGTGCAAAGTTCTTGTGTTTTCCGAAATCACTTAAGTTAAATTTCATTGTTTCTTATGGGATTGAAGCTTCGAAGCGATAAATAGTAAGACAAAGGTAAGAAAGGCATTTAAAATAATGATTTCAAACCCGAACGCGTATTCTCCTAATATTCCAGGTTGTCCTTTTGGGGTGCCCGGTGCTCCTTTCGAAAAGTACCAGAGGTAGAAGGTAATTGAAATAGCAAGACCACTGATGATAGGTATGAGCTTGTCTTTTAACTTTGTTTTTGTTACAATCCCAAAGAAGAAGATTCCTATAAGAGGACCGTATGTGAATCCTGCAAACTTCATAAGTAGTCCTATTGCCGAGTCTTCGGTGAACCTGTGAAGTAAAAGAACGACAAGGACGATCAGCACGGAAACAATGATGTGAATTCCCTTACGCAAACGTACCTGGTTTTTTTCATTCTTAGACTTTTCAGGAACGAGGTCTATATAGATGGATGTTGTTAAAGAGGTTAGGGCAGAGTCGGCACTAGAGTAGGCAGCGGCAATTAGGCCCAGTAAAAATAGAATACCAATAGCAATTGGCGTATTAGGATCCATTGCAACCGCAGAAAACAGCATGTCAGGCTTTGAAAAATCTATATTACAATGTGCTGCATACATGTAGAGTAGAGCGCCTAAGAAAAGAAATAAGAGATTTACCAAGATAAGCACACTAGCCATACTCATCATGTTTTTCTGGGCGTCTTTTAGATTTTTACAGCTTAGGTTTTTTTGCATCATGTCTTGGTCTAATCCTGTCATCCCAATTGCTATAAATATACCTCCAAAGAAGTGCTTTAAAAAGTGATTGCTTCCATAGAGGTCATCAAAAAAGAAAATCTTGGAGTATGGTCCGTTGGCTACCTTATTGATGATTCCTCCATGCGTGCCTGCCGGAAGTGCATTTGAAATAAAATAAACAGTCAGAACTACAGATAGCAGCATAAACCCTGTTTGTAAGGTATCTGTCCATACAATTGTTTTGATTCCACCTCTATTGGTGTAGAGCCATATGAGGAGAATACAAATGGATACCGTGACCTCAAATTTAATACCCCAGCCATCAAATAAAATACTTTGAAGAACTTCAGCGACAAGCATTAAACGAACCGAAGCCCCAATAACACGAGAAACTAAAAATAGAATTGCGCCCGTTTTATGACTGAAGAAACCAAAGCGCTCTTTGAGATATTCGTATATCGAAACCACATTCATTTTGTAATAGATAGGCATGAGAACATAGGTGATAATGAGGTACCCTATGAAATAGCCCAATACAGCTTGCATATAGCTGAACTGATTGCTTGCGTTTCCAACCCATCCTGGGACTGATAAAAAGGTTACTCCGCTAAGTGAGGTGCCAATCATCCCGAAAGCGACAAGGTACCATGGGGATTGTCTGTCTCCTACAAAAAAGCCATCATTTCCTTTTGATTTTGCCGTAAGGAAAGAAACCGTTACCAGAAGACCGAAATACAGGACCAATATGAAAACAATTAAGCTGGGACTCATAGACTATTTTTTTTTAAAATAAACGATTACAAAATGTATCTTTATTGGCCTTTTAACGTTAATGCGAAAAGGTAAGTATATTTGTAAAAATAGAATATGGAAACTTGGATTTTTCTTTTGTTAACCATCGTGAGTTGTGGTTCCCTAGTGTTGATTGTTTATCGTTTTTTAAATAAGCAAAATGAGAAGGAGGTATTGAGCCTGAAAAAGGAACTTCATATGCAGCGTCAAGAATTCTTTTTGCCGAGTCGTTTAGATGCCTATCAGCGAGCTGTTTTGTTTTTGGAACGTATTCATCCCAATAGTCTTATTATGCGAGGTCATGATCCTAACTTGAACGCTGTTCTTTTTCAAGCGGAGCTTGTGAAGTCTGTTCGCAGTGAGTTTGAGCACAACTTAGCGCAACAAATTTTTATTTCAGCAGGAGCTTGGGAGGTGATTAGGAATTCTAAGGAAGAAGTAATTAAGCTCATCCATATGGCTGGAAGTCAGATGGGCGATAAATCAACAAGTATAGAACTGTCGGCGAAAATATTAGAAATTATAGCCCAACTAGAGGAATTCCCGACGAGTATTGCTGTGAAAATTGTTAAAAAAGAGTTTCAGGAATTATTTTAGAAGCTCAATAACACCAGCAGCACCTTGTCCTGTTCCCACGCACATGGTAACCATCCCATATTTTTGTTTTGTGCGCCGCAATTCATTTATGATTTGAACACTCAATTTACCCCCGGTACATCCTAGAGGGTGACCTAATGCAATGGCTCCGCCGTTCACATTTACGATATCAGGATTCAAACCAGTTTCCCTAAGAACAGCAAG
>CAJJCU010000105.1 GCA_905182775.1 uncultured Flavobacteriales bacterium | reverse complement strand
AAAAGAATTTTAATCGCACTTTTCATATTTCTCGGGTATAATTAAAAATAGAGGCTCTGGTGTAAGTACGTCAATTCTGGTATACTCCATCTGAATGTTGGCAGAAACCTTTGGTGTTTGAAGATTCAATACTATTTTCTTGGGAAGAAGATATCCCTCTGAGGTTTGCCATTCAAGGTAATTCACCTTGACTTCAACAGAATCAAACGGTATCTGAATATGGGTAGACTCCAAATGCTTTTGATTTTTATGAAGGTTGTAGGTATATACAATATCCTTGTGCCTTCTATTTTGCCCCTTACGATGAGAAGACAATTTATAGTTAAACGGGTCATTGAGCATGTGGTACTTTTTCTTCTTTGAAAAGCCTATTGCATGTCCATAAATAACCTCCTCTATATTGTCGTATCTAAAATCTACACCTGACTTTTTAGAAAAATTAAGCAACAGGTCTTTGGAGTAGCATTTGTCCTTTTTATTGACTAATGTGAGCGATGAAGTGTCAATTAAAGCACTAAAAACCGGGATTCTCGCAAAAGAAACCAAAGCAATTACCGCTGAATCTTGAACATTCTTTAATGTTGTTTTGAACGAAAACTTTCTATCTCCCTCCTTGTAATTTACCTTAAGCTTGGTATACATAAACTTGGGTGAGCCCAATGAAATACTATCAAGTTTGGTGATAAAGTCCTTCTGTTTAAGCTTGGGAAGCTTCTCTGGTTTTGTTTCCGAATCAGTCCATTGTTTGGCACACCCCGAAATAAACAAGCATAAAACAACAAATGAAAATTTCGTCTTATTCAGCATAAACACCCGTTTTAATTTTCTCAAAAAGTTTTTTAGAATCACCCCCTGCTTCTTTGCATTTCTTCCAATAATTCAATGCCTCGGTATTGTTTGATTGTTTAAAGTACAGGTCTCCTTTGCGTTCTAAAACACCTATGACAATCCTTTTTTCATCGCTTTGTATCGTGTTCAAAATAGACATCGCTGTCCCGAACTCCTTTAATTCAAAAAGAACATCTGTTTGGAGTAATAAAAACATATAATCCTTTTCTGTTAAAGTCAAAAGCGCTGCTTCAATAAGCTCAAGAGCTTTGTTTAATTTGTGTCGCTTGTCGTATAGCCTTAAAACGAGATTAAAGCTTAAGTAGCTCTTGGTTGCTTTTTCATTCAAAGATATAGCTTCCAAGTATTTTTTCATTCCCATTTCCAGGTCTTCCAAACCAAAATAAGCCTCCCCTAATTGACCAAGAAGGTCTGATTGTAAAACCCGGTCATCAATAATTGTCATTAAACCTTGCTGGGCGAAGCTTATTGCCTCTTGGTTCTCTTTGAGCTGGTTCAAAGCAACAGCGCCTAAATAATAGGGCTCTGACTTCAAGGGAAAGGCTCTTACCGTAGACTCAGAAGCTTTTTTTAATCGCTCCCATTTCTGGTTATCGTAATAAAAATAAAGTAGCTTTTCCCATACATCATATCGGCTTGGATTAAGTTCAACTGCTCGATTATAAAAATCAAGTGCCTTGGCTCTACTTTCACCGTTTTTTAATTCTGTTTGAACATTAGCAGCGTCAAGTTGAAAGAAATAATCCCCAAGAGAACTAAGTATGGTGTCATTACTAGAGAAAAGGCGTTGCATCGTAGCTGCGCTTTTCGTGATTTTCAAAGTTTCCTTTTTATAAACCAAATAATCAAAAGCATTTATGGTTTCGGAGGCACTAATGTTCTCCGACTGAATGGCCTTGTAAAAATAATTAGCTGTTTCATCTTGTCTTCCCTCTCGATAGGACTGCTCGGCAAGCATTAATAATCCCATTCCATTTTGAGGGTCTTCAGCTACCAACTCTTTAAGTCTAATAAAGGCCTTTTCTTCCTCTCCATTCTTAAAGTAAAAATCAACAAGGCTCGCTAGTATGATTGGGCTTGATGGTGTTTTTTCATGCAGCGTTAAAAGGACCTTTTCAGCTTCCTTCATTTTGCCCATTTCGAGATAAAGTTGATGCTTTTGTAGGGTTGTTTCTAAAGTTTCTCCTTTTGCCCGCTCAAGCTTTTCTATGACACCAATTGCTTTAGAATAACTATTTGCTTTTCTATAGCAATCCATTGCGGAAAAATAATACTCAATGTTTCTAGGTTTTGCCTCTATAAGTATTTCGAAAATTTCAGCAGCAGAATTGTATTCGGCTTTCTCCCTTAACATATAGGCGAGTTCAACCTGATAGAAAAGGTTGGTTTGATCACTTTGAACAGCAGATACGGTGTGTTTCTCAGCCATCTTAAGGTCTCCGACTAAAAGATAGGTTTGAGCGAGCGCAAAATGAGTAGCATCATCTGATGGGGAATAACTTAAGCATTTTTTAAAGCGGTCTAATGCCTCTGGATAATTCCCCTGAATCTTCAGGCGAATCCCTTCATGAAAGGATTGAATGAAAGCCTTTGAACTGACTGCATTGCTGTTTTGTGGAATGGGCTGACGCACCTTACATGAGCAAAGTACAAGCACGAATACAAAAGCAACCCTAATCAGCATCATCTATTGTCGTATAATCACCTATACTGTAATCCTTTGGTTTTTGATGAACATTAGCATACGCGCCAATCATCGCGTCCTTTAGGACGAAATTAGACACCGTGGACTCGTGCTGGATCAAACAATTAGTCAACACGGAACTCTTAACAATAGAATGCTCCCCTATTGAGGTATGTGGACCAACGATAGAATTCATAATCTTTACGCCCTCACCGATAAAGCAAGGCTGAATAACAACGGAATTTACCAATTCCACTGAAGGATGAACGAGGTCTAAACCTTTCTCTTGGTCAAACCCTAAAACCTGCTTATTAGTCTCTACGGTTACTTTCTTGTTGCCGCAGTCCAGCCATGCATCCACCTTCCCAGGCAAGAATGAGGTCCCTTTTTCTGTGAGTCTTCTAAGTGCGTCGGGAAGCTGAAACTCGCCTCCTTTTTGCAAGTTGTTGTCAATTAAAAAGTTGATCTCCTTTCCAAGCGCGTTTCCGTCCTTAAAGAAATAAATGCCGATCATGGCTAGGTCAGAAACAAACGCTTCTGGTTTTTCAACAAAGTCAACAATTTCATTCTTTTCATTCAACTGAACAACCCCGAAAGCACTTGGGTCTTCTATTTGCTTTACCCAAATCATACCCGAAACCTCATCTGAGATCTGAAAATTGGCTTTAAACAAGGTATCGGCAAAGGCAACAATAACGGGTCCGGTCAAACACTTTTCTGCGCAAAGAACGGCATGGGCTGTCCCTAAGGGTTCTGTCTGATAATGGATTGATCCTTTCGCGCCTAGCTGTTTGGCAACCTCTAAGAGCTCTTTTTCAACAGCTTCTCCAAAGTCTCCAATAACAAAAGCAACTTCATTTATTTGCGTATTGCACATCTTTGATATGTCTTCTACAAGCCGATGCACAATCGGCTTTCCACCAACCTTGATTAAGGGTTTTGGAACTGTTAAGGTGTGTGGCCTTAACCTACTGCCTCTACCCGCCATGGGAACTATAATATTCATAAGCTTTTTATTTTATACCTGTACTGCCAAATCCACCTTCGCCTCTTTCCGTTGCCTTTGTCTCTTTTACCAAAGACCATTCCACCCATTCCATTTTTGCAAAAACGAGCTGAGCAATACGGTCACCATTCTCTACCGTTACGGTCTTATTGGATAGATTAATCAATATGACACCTATCTCTCCTCTGTAATCCGCATCTATTGTGCCAGGAGTATTGAGAACGGTAATCCCTTGCTTTAAAGCAAGCCCACTTCGGGGTCTTACTTGACACTCCATACCCGTTTCCATTTCCAAAAACAATCCCGTTTTAATTAACGCTCTTTCTAAGGGCTTAATTTCAATTTCCTCTGCAAGGAATGCACGAACATCCATGCCCGAGGACCCCTCTGTTTTATATTCGGGCAAAGGGTTCTTAGAATGATTGATTATCTTGACTTGTGTTGACATTATGTTCAAATTTACATATATTGAAAAGGTGAAAGAAGGCAATAGACAATAGAAATGAACAAAGCAATTAACAATTTGGGATTTCTAAAGCTTTTAACCACCAAAAAACCTACTTTTGTTTTATGGAACCTGTAGGAAAATTGATCATTATCGGGGGGGGGATTGATACGGGAAGTTTCACAGAAAACGAATTCACGGAGCAAATAGATAAAAACCTAAACTTCTTCGAAAGAGGTATTTTAAAAAGGATTATCGACGAATCACTTAATGGAAAAGAGTCTAGAATTGAAATTATTCCAACAGCTTCGAGAATACCAGATGTTGTTGGAAAGGAATACTCTAAAGCTTTTCACCATCTCGGTGCAGACAACGTTGATGTACTAGAAATAAAATCAAGAGAAAATTGTCAGGACAAAAAAGTTTTGGCACGTATCAAAGATGCAAACGTCATATTTTTCACGGGTGGGGATCAGCTACGTTTAACCTCGATCATTGGAGGGACTGCTGTTCATGATGCCATTTTAGAGAAATATCAAAACGAAAACTTTCTATATGTTGGAACATCGGCTGGAGCTGCATGTGCATCCAGAAATATGATTTATCAAGGCTCGAGTAAAGAAGCCCTTTTAAAAGGAGAGGTTAAAATAACGGGTGGGCTTGGATTAATAAACGATGTAGCTATAGATACGCACTTTGTTAAGCGTGGACGAATTGGACGCTTATTTCAAGCTGTCGTTTCTAACCCTAAAATAATCGGCCTTGGCCTTGGTGAAGATACAGGATTACTTATTAAATCAGGAGATCAAATGGAGGCCCTGGGTTCTGGGCTTGTTATACTTGTCGACGGTAGAAGCATCAAAGACACAAATATTACAGATATTTCGCTTGGAGAACCCATTTCAATTGAAAACCTCGTCGTACACGTTATGAGTATGGGGGACACTTATAACCTTAAGGGGAATAAGTTTAAAATAAATAAAAAATAATTTACCATGAGAATTCTTATTCATGGTGGGTTCTTTAGTGAGTCATCACAATCCAATGAAACAAAATTAGAAAAGCAGCAAGCTCTAATTCAAATCCTTGAAAAAGCAAAAGACTATTTGACAGAGCACACCGCTCTACAAACCTCTATTTATGCTGTTTCATTACTTGAAGACTGCCCTTTATTTAATGCGGGAATAGGATCACAGATTCAAAGTGATGGGGAAATTCGTATGAGCGCAGCAATTATGGATGGAGCGACACAAAAGTTCAGCGGGGTCATAAATATTGAAGATGTCAAAAACCCAATTCACGTAGCTGAAAAACTAATGGAGGAAGATGATCGTGTTTTAGGAGGATCTGGCGCTTGCCGTTATGCTAAGTTATCAGGTTTTGAAGCCTATTCAACACAAACAGAGGACCGAAAAAAGGAGTACCTATCTAAAAAACAAAGCACCGGAACAGGTACGGTAGGTTGCGTTGTTTTAGATCAAGAAGGGAAACTTGCTGCCGCAACATCAACAGGCGGGAAGGGGTTTGAGATACCTGGAAGGGTTTCTGATTCAGCAACAATTGCAGGGAATTTCGCAAACCAACATTGTGCCGTTAGCTGCACAGGTGTTGGTGAGGACATTGTAAGTAACGGACTTGCGACCAAAATTGTCACGCGCGTTACTGATGGAATGACTCTTGAGCAGGCATTTAAAAAGTCCTTTTCTGAGCTCAAGCCTTATGACGGGTTTGCAGGGGCTATAGCGGTCTCAAAAAACGGAGACTTGTATTTCTTGGAGTCACATCCAAAAATCGTTTACGCTTCATATAACGGCGCCGAGAACACTGTTTTTACATAGTCTCTATTCTTGTTTTCTCATTTTCCTGAGCAAAAAGACCCATTAAGATCCAAAATAAAGGAGCAACAGCGACTACACTAATATTAAATAAAGACTGAAGAAGGTAGCCTAATATTGCAAGGGCAAAGACGCTTTTTAAATTCAATCGAAATATGTGCCTTCTGTTTTGTTTAAACAAAAAAAAGATAAAAGAGAGGTATAGAATCAAGGCGGGAATCCCAGAAACAGCAGCAATATGAATTAAATCATTATGGGCTTTATCAACAGTTCTTCCCGTAAGCTTCCCATAGGTAATTGCTCTTTTGTTTTTCGTTTTCTTGAGCGCTTCTTTTAGGTTTTCAGGCCCTGCCCCAAAAAAAGGATGTGCTTTTATAATATCGATAGACATCATCCAAATCATCACCCTTCCTGAACCGGCTCGATCATCAGTTAAGCTAAGTTCGTTCTTAATTGTATTTGTTCTATTTTTAATTTTACTTCCGCTAAAAAAATTCATTGTAAAAAACATAATAGAAAGCGAAGCTATTAATGTCAAATAGCGTCGCCTAAATAATCTGAAGCGCAAAACGTATAAAGACAAAAAGGCTATAGCAATTAATGCCAACCAACAACCTCTGGTATTGGAAGCGAGAAGGGCTCCAAAAAACACTAAAGGAAAAAGAACATAATACCATTTATTCTCATTCAGATAAAAGCCGGCTGATAAAACAAAAAGCAGAACTGTTAGTGATGCCAAAAAATTTTGATTCCCGATAGTTGCATAGGCCCCTTGATTGTAATTCAAATACTCAACCAACGGATCCATATGGTAAAACTGTAATATCGCGTATATAGCAACGGTAGACTGAACGGTTAGAAAAAAAACAATGTTGTTGCGAGTTAAGCGCATGTGCTCCTTTGCAGCAAAAAACAAAACGGCATAAAAAAACAGGGTTAAAAACCCCTCAATCCGACCAGCGGTATTAGACATACCAGTTAAAGCAAGTAAGGGTTTGTATGCAAGAAAAGAGGCTACTAGAACGAATAAAAGGTAAGTAATCAAAACCATGTTGACTCGTGTGAGAACATTGCTTTTTTCTTTAACTAAGAGGTAGATCAAATAAACAGAACCAACACCTAAAACAGGACCTTTAGCAACATTAAATATATCTGGAATTCCTTTAATAGGAATAATGAGTATGGGAAGCAGGCAGGCTAAAACCCATAAAACACGATTGATCATATAAGAAGTCCTTAAGGTGTTCAAAAAACTTATTTATTCCTTATTCGTGATTAACGTATTAAGGTTACATGACCGACCAAAACTTTTCGCTCGTCTGTCTTCGGGTTTTTATAAGTGATTTTCCATGTGAAGGTACCATCAGCAACTTTTGTTCCTTTTACACCATGCGTTCCATCCCATCCAATAGCAGCATTGTGCGTTTCAAAAACAGTCTCTCCCCACCTATTAAAAATAAGCATTTCAAAATTAAATGGGTCAAAACCAGAATAGAACATTGGGGTAAAAATCTGGTTAAAGTTGTCGCCGTCTGGCGTAAATGTGTTAGGAATATAATACACCTCCTGCTCATCATACTCAATAATCATTTGGGCTATATCAATACATCCAAAATCACTTATTGCAGTCAAAGTAATGAATGCCCCTTCTTCTGTTGATTCATAGAGATTAGATGGGTTTATATAGGTAGAGGAATTGTTGTCGCCGAAATCCCATACAAAAGAGCTTGCTCCTGAAGAGAGATTGGTAAAGGAAACTAAAACATCATCATCAGTAAATAAATCAGGAGATGCAGAAAAGTCTGCTACAGGATCTTCTTCAAGGCAAATATAATTTGCCATTGTCAATGAATTTGTACAACCACCATCATCAACCTGAAGTGTAACATCATAACACCCTGCAGAATTAAGAACAACGCTCACCTGATTCCCATTATAAACCCCACCAGAACCAATAGACCATTGACAGTTACCAACAGCATTACTTGTTAATACAACTGTATGTGGGGCGCACCCCTCAAGACTATCGCCAGAAAAATTAACTACAGGAACATCGTTCACACTAATTTCCATATTTTGATTTAACGCACATTGATTTTGGAATGGGGTAAAGGTATAATTTGTATTACCCACAGATGTAGTAGAAACCGTAGTAGGCTCCCATGTCCCAGAAATCCCTTCCAATGAAATTGAAGTTAAGCTAGGCGGAGAAGACCCGATACACAAAGGTCCAATAAGATCGAACGAAGGGGTTGATGGCGCTAATACACTAACTGTTAGTATTTGAGGCTCACCAATACAAGAGCCAAGCGTAGGGACAATTGTATAGTCAACTGTTCCATTTAAAGTTCCTACTACTGTTAATAACTGTGTAATCTCTGCTCCCGAAATCGTGTTTTCGACCGTACCGTTTGTGGCCCCTGTAACACCATATTGCGTCACTGTCCAGTTAAAACCGCTAGCTTCAATGCTATTGGCAACTATTGACACCATTTCACCTGAACATATTTCCGATTCAGAAAGAGCGACAAATAAATCAACTCCATTATCTTGTATGATTTCTATTTCAGCTGAAGATTCACAACCATTCAAAGAGGTCCCCGTTACGGTGTATATTCCAGGAGATACTATCGATGCTGCGTCAGCATTTCCTAGTCCATTATCCCATAGATAATTTTCCGCCCCCGTTGCGGTAGCACTAATTTCAACTAGGGTACATGTCAATGTACTTGTTCCTGTATTATTGGTAATCGAAACAACAGGAGGTATGTCATCAACTGTTACCGTTACCGTTCCTTCTTCTGAACAACCCGAAGCATCTGTTACAGTTAGCGTATAAAACGTCGTAACGCTAGGATTCGCTATTGGATCTCCTGTACTTGGGTTTGAGAGATTTGTAACTGGAGACCAAGAATAGGTATTTCCCACAACCCCGGCCGTACCTATCTGTGCTCCTGAAGTATTCGTAATACAAGTAATCAATTGTTCTTCTGCAAAAATTACGGTCGGTAAGGTAAGAACTTCAATATCCATGGTCACAACATCTGCACATTGTCCTACATCTGGTGTAAAAGCATAGGTGCTTGAACCAACAGTAGATGTATTTATTATCGCTGGTGTCCAAATACCGGATATGCCCCCCTGAGATAATACAGGTAAACCCGGAGCTGTTTCATTCAGACACAAAGCGTCTATTTGAAGGAAAGCTGGCACAAGTAAAGGCGTAACCAAAACCTCTATGGTCGCAGGCGCAGCACACTGTCCTAGGTCTGGAGTAAAGGTATATATTGCAATTCCTGCAACAGAAACATCAATAACAGAAGGGCTCCAAGTTCCGGTATATCCGTCAATAGAAGTCGTCGGAAGCGCATCTGGGATTTCGTTTTGACAATACGGACCAAAACTTGCAAAAGAAGGAATTACATTAGAGTTTACAAAAGTTGTTGCAGAAAGGTCAATAATTGAACTACACGTTCCATCGGCAATACTTGAAAGCGTTATTGTTACGTCAGAACTTAAAGACGGCACTGATACGATAGTCGAACCGCCAACGAGCGTGATCGTCGTGGGGCCAGCGCCGATATCATAGGTTACGACAGCATCTACCAATCCGTCAATTGTAAACACGGCGTCTTCACCTTCACAAATAGGGCCGTTTGCCGAAACTGTTGGTGAGGGAACCAGCCCACCTCCAATTATAACAAGCTGTGTCACTAAAGTTTCGTTTCCACAATCGTCTGTTACACTATAAATCCTAGTTATTACTTCCGGACAATCACCACCATCAGATTGTTCAGAGACAAAAGCCACAACAGGCACTGCGGTACAGTTGTCTGCTTCATCAAGAACGACATTAATGTCTGGTCCCGGTGCTGGCGCCAGAGGTGTGTTTATATTGGCGGGGTTCGATGCTGTAGGCGGTGTAACATCACTTACAGTGATTGTTTGTGTAACATTTGTTGAGTTTCCGCAATTGTCAGTAACACTGTAGGTTCGAGTGATGACTTCCGGACAGGTGTTGCCATCTGAAACATCCGAAACAAATTCAACGATTGGTACTGCCGTACAATTGTCAGCAGCATCGGTAACAAGTGCTATATCTGAAAGAGGTACGTCTCCGATACACTCAACTGTAATTCCTCCGGGATTCGAAGCGGTTGGTGCGGTAATGTCGTTGACTGTAATTGTTTGGGTAACATTCGTCGTATTTCCACAATCGTCCGTTACGCTGTAGGTACGTGTGATGATCTCTGGACAAGTGTTTCCATCGGATGCGTCAGAAATAAAGGCAACAACAGGTACAGCCGTGCAGTTGTCCG
>CAJJCU010000104.1 GCA_905182775.1 uncultured Flavobacteriales bacterium | reverse complement strand
TGGTGGTCGAATGGTAAACTTGGGAACATCATTAAATATTACTCAAAACAAAAAATCGGGTATAGAACTCCAAAGAAAGAGAAAGAATGGTTTGAAAATGGTAGTTTCAAATCCAAAGAGAAGAATTATTATTGGGGAGAGAATGGCCATTTTCTACTGAGAAAAAGCAGGTATTCTAATGGGAATTTGGAAGATAAAACCAGGAAATGGTCAAATCGAAAAAGGTATAACCTGAAAGAAAAGTTATGGCATAGTAATGGTCAATTAAAACGCATTCTAAACTCTAGTAGAGAAACCTGCTGGGACAAAGAAGGTAATAAAATTGAATGTGATTAAATCAAAATAACGTATCCCTTAATACGCTCTTTCGTTTCGGTCTTCCTTCCAATTCACAAATGCTTTATTGACAACTTTATACCCTCCAGGAGTCGGATAATTCCCTGTGAAATACCAATCACCGAGATTATCTGGACAAGCAATATGCAGGTTCTCTATAGATTGAAAAACAATTTCGACAGGTGCTTTCATGTCCTCAGGAGTCAATAATTCTGAGATTTTAGCAGAGATCTCTTCCGGTTTAAACGGTGCATAAATCTCCTTGACAAAATTCACTACTTCTTCTTTCGGTAAATCAACCTGACTCAAACATTTATGATACACATCCTCAATGATGTTTTCCATATTACGCTCTCTGATCAAGGCAATCGCGGCATTAAAGGCAATAAAGTCTCCTAGCTTCGCCATGTCAATTCCGTAACAATCTGGGTAGCGAATTTGAGGCGCCGATGATACAATTACGATTTTTTTAGGACTCAATCGATCTAAAATCTTAAAAATACTTTTACGTAATGTTGTTCCCCTAACAATACTATCATCAATGACCACAAGGTTATCCTCGTTGGGACGAATCCCACCATAGGTGATGTCGTAAACATGAGAAACCAAATCATCCCTAGAATCATCCTGAGTGATAAAGGTTCGCAATTTGGCATCTTTAATCGCTATTTTCTCAATACGTGCCCTTTGTCTAATAATATTTTGAAGGTCTTCTGTTTTTGGGTTTGCACCCAAAGCCTCAATTTGCTTTATTTTCTTTTCATTCAAATACAGCTCTAATCCTTTGATCATTCCATAAAATGAAATCTCTGCGGTATTAGGTATAAATGAAAATACTGAATTTTTAAGATCGTAATCAATGGTTTTTAGAACCGGATCTACAATAAGCTTTCCAAGTGCTTTTCTTTCAATATAGATGTCCTTGTCTGAAGCACGCGAGAAATAGATACGCTCGAAAGAACATTTTCTCGGATCTAAAGGTGCGTTGATAAGCTCCTCTTTTACCTCACCATTCTTTTTTATAATTAATGCATGACCAGGTGTTAATTCTTGAACATCTTCTACTTGAAGATTAAAAGCCGTCTGAAGTGCAGGGCGCTCAGATGCAACCACACATACCTCATCATTTTCAAACCAAAAAGCCGGTCGGATCCCTGCAGGATCTCTTAAAACAAAAGCATCACCATGACCCAATAAACCCGCCATGGTATACCCTCCATCCCAATCTTCACTGGCTTTACGGAGAATTTTGGCAACACCCAGGTCTTCTGCTATTTTAGCGTAAGCCTCTTTATTGGATTTGCCTTCTTCTTTAAATTTATGATAAAGCTCATCATTTTCAACATCTAAAAAATGACCTATTTTTTCAAGGACAGTCACCGTGTCTGATTTTTCTTTTGGATGCTGACCAACCTTTAAGAGCACCTCAAAAAGTTCATCAACATTTGTAAGATTGAAATTTCCTGCAACGACTAAATTTCTTGTAATCCAATTGTTTTGTCTTAAAAAAGGATGACAGCTTTCTTTTGAATTTCTACCGAAAGTTCCGTACCGAAGGTGCCCTAAAAAAAGCTCTCCGGTAAAACCAACATTTTTCTTTAAAAAGTCAACGTTTTGTATGGAGTCTGGATTCTCTTCGTAAAGACTTTTAAACTTTCCGTTTATTTGATCGAAAATATCTTGGATTGGAGCCTTCTGAATGGAACGAATGCGCGAAATATAACGCTCACCGGGTTCCATTCCTAATTTAATATTGGCAACACCAGCACCATCTTGACCCCTATTGTGCTGCTTCTCCATTAATAAATGGAGCTTATTGACACCGTAAAAGGCAGTACCGTAGTTGTCTATATAATATTGAATTGGTTTCTTTAAACGAATTAAGGCTATACCACATTCGTGCTGGATTGAATCACTCATTGCTTTTGACTAGGTGGCAAAGGTAAACATTTTTACTTGAAAGAAATGAAAAAAACCTATAGGTGTGCCCCTGGTTGACAACACTTCGGCAAGTCATTCATCGCTTTCTGATTTGCCTTTACATCACCAGCAGAATAACCAATCTCTGCTACCATGTTTTTCACTGCAACTTCATCTAGCTTTTTTGTTTTATACTTAACTGTAAGAAACATGTTTTCCAAATTTAATTCTACAAACTGCACACCCGGCAAGAAGCTCAAAGACTCCTCTATAAAATTTTTACACATTCCGCACTGCGCAGAGGTATGAAACTTAACTGTTTTAGTGTTCTGAGCATTCCCCTGATAGGAGCACATCAAAAAAACAGTTATAACGATTGCTTTTGGGAAGAGATTAAAGATGTTTTTCATTTTATGGTTATTAAGTAATTGCTAACTTTTTTTCTTTTGTATAGCAAAACGGATACCAAAGTACAAATTATAACCGATTACAGGTCCCCAAGCGCGTGTTGCATCAAATTTAGAACCAAAAGGATTCTCTGGTTCAATAATAGGATTCTCTTGTCTATAATTGGTTAAATTCTCGCCTCCTAAATAGTATTCCCATTTCTTTGTTCGATAGGTGATTTGGGCGTTTAACTTCGGAAAGACCTCACTAGAAAGGTTATTTGAATTAGATGAGGCTGCAAGTCTTGCCTTTCCAAAAACAGATAACGTTGCATCAAAATCCCAACGCTTATTTCGAGTTTGATAAGCAATATTCATAAACCCACGATGTTTGGGAATCATCACTTTATTTTGAATGACTCCATCATACTGCGCTTTAACATCTAAATACTTGTAGGCAGCCCTTAAGGTTAAATTCTCAACCGGTTCAATGGATAACTCTGCTTGTAAGCTATTAGAAAAAGATTCATTCTCTTGATTCTGAAAACTGATGATGTCATTCTCTCTGTCAACAACAAGCTGATTTTCAAACCATGTCCTGTAATAATCAACAGTTATACTAGCGTCGTTCTCGAACAACTGAAACTCTTGAAAAAGTGAGCCACCAGCATTCCATGACACTTCTGGCTTGATTTCCGGAGAATTAACCCATGCAAACGAATTGGCTAAAAGCGATACATTATCAACCAAGTAATTAGGCACACGCCAACCCTTTCCTGAGGTAAGTCTCAAATCTGTGCGAGGAGATATTTTATACTTCAAATGTGCTCGTGGCACAAATTGCTGTCCAAATAATAAATGGTAATCATAACGCACCCCTAGCACCGAGGTGAGTCGAGATCCTGTAAAAGTATATTCTCCAAAAACACCTGGAATATTTTCTATTCTTGAATTATCTATTGAATCAACCAATTGGGTAATATCGATATAAGTATAGCTCGCGCCAATTTTCACTTTGTGATCAGTTGTTTTAATAATATCATCGTAGATAAGATTTAAATAGCCCCGCCTTTCCACACCATAAAAATTCCGATTACCAAAATACCCATTCAATTTTTGGTATTTCCAATTGCTGACAACCCCAAACGATTGACTAGGCTTTTTTCCAAAAAAACCTGTTTTTGTGTAGAAATCGATATGTTGATTTTGAAGCAAGACACCATATCCCTCGGTTTGACCATCAAAACTCGTATTTATTTGCCCCCCTAGCTTTTCATCTAAATGAGCATTCATCCCCAATTTAGCTTCCATATTTTCCCCTTCATAATTCCAGCGGTTATTGAAGGCAAATCCCTTTCCTATTGGGAGGTCCCGAAATCCATCTTGGTTCTCATCCAAAGAATTCCATTGCGATGTTGCAAACCCGAAAATTCCCGTCGACCATTTTTCGGAAACCTTTAAACCTGAATGAAAGCTTAACTCACTCCTACCCAATCTGTTTTGATAGGCATTCACAAAAACCCGATCCATTTCTTCTGGCTTGTGAAACTCAAGGTTGATCAAACCCGCCATAGACTCATATCCATTCACTACATTACCTGTCCCTTTAGTGATTTGAATCGACTCAATCCAAGATCCAGGGATTGTTTCTAAACCAAAGGAGCTTTCTAAACCTCTCAAATATGGAATATTCTCAAATTGCATCTGAGTATAGATGCCCTCAAGGCCCATCATTTGGATTTTTTTCGCACCCGAAACAGCATCTGTCATGTTAACATCGACCGAAGCATTCGTTTCAAAAGATTCGGAAAGATTACAGCAGGCGGCTTTTCTGAGTTCCGAAGAAGTAAGCTCTTCAACATGCAATACTTTTAACCTAGAGATGGAGCTCGTTTTTCTTCTAAAATCAACAAGCACTTCTGGAAGTAAATGCTCAGCATAAAGAACAATATTGAAGGCCGTAAACCGGTCTTCTTTGGTCACCTTTACTGTATCCGAAAGATACCCCCTAGAACTTATCACAAGGGTGTCAGGTAATTTTTTCGGTAAAACCAATTCAAATTGACCATCCTCGCCAGAGATCACACCATCCTTAGCACCTAGAAGTTTTACTTTTGCGCCATAAAGAGGTTTTAAGCTTGCGCCATTTTGACCTTGAATCAATCCAGAAACTTGGCCAAAAACTAAAAATGGAGCAAGAATAAGAATAAGGATGATACTATATTTCATGTGCTAAATTTAAAGCGTGAGTTTATACCCCACACCTCGTATAGAGTGGAAATATTTTGGCTGTTTAGGGTTTTCTTCGAAAAACTTTCGGAAAGTCAGAATATAATTATCAATCGTTCTTGAAGTAGGGAAATTCTCCTTACCCCAAAGCTTATCCAAAATCTCATCTCTAGAAACCACCTGACCCATAGATTCATTAAATAGCTTTAGAAGCTCTATCTCTCTTTTTGAAAAAAGATGAAGCTCCTGGGTTTTACTATCTGTCATTTCATAGGTGGAAAAATCTACTTTCTTTGAACCGATATAAAGAAGCTCTGTTGATTCCATCTCGATAGTTGAAGAAGGAAGAAGGTTTTGAATCCTCAAAATAAGCTCTTCAAGATCAAAGGGCTTCGGCAAGTAATCATTCGCCCCTAATCGCAGACCGTGAATTCTATCCGCTGCCATTCCTTTTGCAGACAAAAATAAAATAGGGACTTGACTGTGGGTTCTAATGGACTTACAAACATCAAATCCACTGACTTCAGGAAGCATGACGTCGAGGATCACGAGATCACATTCAACAATCTCATCCATATTTGAAATTGCTTTTTGGCCATTTTGAAAAACCTTAACAGAATAGTCCTCTAATTCAAGATTGAATTTAATCAACTCAACCAAACTTTCTTCATCTTCAATAAGGCAAATCTCCGGCATTTTTAAAATTGAATTACAAAACTTATATTTGTTTTGTAAAATTAACAAAACTATGACGACCGAAAGGAATTCTAAACAACTGTCGTCTAAAACTAAAAACAAACCTATGAAAATCATTTTTACTTTATTTTTTTGTGCTTTGATCTCTCTCAATTTTTCGGCGCAACAAAAAACCATTCTTTCTCAGGCATTTGAGAATATCAAAGACATCACCACCATTGATCTCGAGGCCCCGGACTTAACTCAAATACATCTCGAAGATATTGAGCGTGAAAAAAATGGAGAACTCTACCGTATTGGTGCAGCTATCCCTACAAGCATCAATCCGATCAATACAGGAGATTGGGAAATAAACGCTGATGGCTCTAGAACATGGCAGCTTCGTGTAACAGCAGCTGGCGCAGAAGCCCTAAGCTTTCTTTTTTCAAAATTCACTTTATATGGTGGTACTAGGTTAGAAATTAGAGATACTGAGGGTACTATTGTCCACAAGCCTTTGACGCAAGAAGACGTTTTGGCGCACAACATGCAAAACGCCGCGCTTTGTTTTGGTGACGATTTGATTTTAACAATTACGGAACCTGCAAACACACAAGCGAGTGACATTACAATAGATAGAGTAATGTACAACTATCGTTCAACAGGGAATCCGAACACAGCCAAAATCAATGAGTCAGACCCATGCGAAGTTAATGTAAACTGCTCCCCAGTTGGAGATTCATGGCAAGATGAAAAAGATGGTGTTGCGAGAATATATATCGTCGAAGGAGGCAGTGCTGGATGGTGTACAGGTTCGCTCGTAAACAATACGGCTCAAAACTGTAAGCCTTACTTTTTAACGGCATTGCACTGCGGCGTAAGTACAAGTTCAAACAACATGAACCAATGGCGTTTTTACTTCCGATACGAGTCTCCGAACTGTAACAACCCATCTTCTGCCGGGCAACTAGATGACCATTATATTACAGGATGCGTAAGACTTGCAGACTCCGATGATGGTGGAGGAAACTCTGGTTCAGATTTTCTTTTGCTTCAACTAGGTAATTCAAACAATGAAACGTCAACAATTAATACTTTGAAATCCTCAAGCTTCAGTGCTTATTGGAATGGTTGGAATGCATCTACTTCTGCAACCCAAGGAGGTGCAGGAATTCACCATCCGGCAGGAGATATTAAAAAGATTTCAACCTTCAATGGTAATACGCAAAGTACGTCATGGGGTTCTGCAGGTGGTTCACACTGGCAAATGTCATGGTCCTCAAACGCAAATGGCCACGGTGTAACAGAAGGAGGATCTTCTGGGTCTCCTTTATTTAACAACAGCGGACTCATTGTAGGAACCTTAACGGGGGGGTCTTCTTATTGTACAAATCAAACGTCTCCTGACCAATATGGTAAAATGTCTTACCACTGGACTTCTAACGGAAATGCAAATAACGAAAAACTAAAGCCTTGGTTAGACCCAACGAACTCTAATGTTACAACACTTAATGGTTCTTCTGATCCTTGCTCTGCACCAAGTGCTCCGTCTACAGATTTTTCAGCGAGTGCAACAAATGTTTCACCAGGAACAACAGTGAACTTCGCAGACAACACGAGTGGCGTACCTACATCTTGGACTTGGACTATATCACCAAATTCTGGATGGGCTTATGCAGGAGCTTCTTCTGCTTCATCTCAGAACCCGCAAGTAACCTTTAATACAGTTGGTCAGTATACCGTTTCTCTAACAGCTGGTAATTCAATTGGATCTGATTCTGAAACAAAAAACAATTACATCATTGTAGCAGAAGCCACGGGGCCATGTGATGGAAGTTCAGCTCAATGTGATGAATATATTGCGAATGTTACATTGAATACAATTGACAATTCTTCTGAATGTTCTGCAGGGGGATATGGAAACTACGTTTCTACATCAACAACACTTGCCACTGGCGGAACTTATACGGTGACTATACTTCCAGCGATAGGAACAAATATTGGGTCGGTATATACTGATGATGAAATTGCAGTTTGGATTGATTACAATGGTGACTCAGACTTTGCAGATGCAGGGGAACGAGTTGCTTATGTGCTAGTTGCTGAAGGTTGGAGTAACGAATTCACCTTTACTGTACCAAACACAGCTACTTCAGGAGCCGTTGCAATGAGAGCACGTATTTCCTATTCTGCAGACGGTGCGATTGACCCATGCGGAGAAAGTTCATATGGAGAGGTGGAAGACTACACCATTAACCTTACTGGAGGAACAACAGGTTTAAGCGATCTAGCTTCAGAAGAGGTAATCATCTATCCAAATCCAGCTCAGAACGAAATCAAAGTAGATGCTTCTAAGTCTTCTAAAGAATTTAAAACCGTTTATGTTACCGACATCACGGGTAAAATTCTTTCAGAGACATCTCTCAATAAAAACGGTGTTACAACAATTGATGTAGCAACATATGCTAGTGGGGTTTACCACTTAAGAATGGTTTCTGCTTCAGAAACGATTGTAAAACAATTTATTAAGAAATAATTATTCTTTTTTAAGCATCAAAAGGGCCTTCGGGCCCTTTTTTGTTTTAAACTAAGTGTTTTAACGTAAAGAACATCAAGGCAATCACAAATAAAACATGCGCAAGAATATGTAATTAGATCAAACACTCGCTGCTTTTTGCAACGCCAAAGAAACAAAAGTGAAACCTTTACTGAAACAAATAAATTTTTCAAATATGACAACACCTTTCTTTATTGCTCTATCGCTATTATGCTTGCAACCCACAACCCAAAAGACTGAAAAACAAACCGCTATAGAAATAAGCAATAACATCAAAACCAATCGAACTATATCGATCTCATGGACAAATGAGGAGATTAATGGACTCGAATTAAGAACGGAGGCAGCTGTCATTTTACCACATATGAAAACACAAGGATCTAAACAAATTCACCTAAATGACCTTGCTGACGGAACCTACTTTCTCTTGTTAAAATCCAACGAAATCACATTAGAGATTAGAAAAATAGAAATAGAGAACCAGAACCTATTAGCTATTCAAATAGTATCAACTGAAAAAGAGCATTATGTGCCTAATTAAACCATTTATTCCACACTATCTTTTTTTTAAAAAAAGGTGCTTTTCAATTCCTAATTTTAATAATTAAAATAGCAATGGATAATTACCGGTAGGAGAAGCGCAATTTAATTGCACTTATTGGTGCTTAGAAAAAGTAAATTCATAACTTTGTGTTGTAGTTAATATTCTGATTTAAATGGATAAATCGTCATATATAGGTAATGCTGACCCCAACGCAATAGATTACTTATACAAGCAATACCAGAACGACCCTGAAAGTGTCGACATAGGATGGAAAAAATTCTTTGAGGGTTTTGAATTCGCTCAAACCAATTTCGAAACCACAAGTGATATCCCTGAGAACTTCCAAAAGGAGTTCAAAGTATTGAATTTAATAAGCGGCTATCGTACTAGAGGTCATCTATTTACAAAAACAAATCCCGTTAGGGAAAGAAGGAAATACAAGCCTGATTTGTCGATAGAAAACTATGGACTTTCTGAAACTGACTTAAACTCTGTTTTTCAAGCAGGAGAAGAGGTAAATATAGGTGCTGCTACCCTAAAAACAATTATTGAGCACTTAGAATTAACCTATTGCCAATCTATAGGTATTGAATTTATGTATCTGCGAGGTCCTGAACGGATGGAGTGGATCAGAAACAAAATAGAAATAAAGAACAGACCTGTTTTTGACAAAAAGAGAAAGCTAAAATTATTTGAAACGTTAATCAAGGCGCATGGCTTCGAATCCTTTTTAGGAAAGAAATTTGTTGGCCAAAAAAGATTTTCCATCGAAGGTGGTGAATCCTTAATCCCTGCTTTAGAAACTTTGGTTAGTAAAGGCTCTGACCTTGGTGTTGAGAATTTCATCATGGGAATGGCGCATCGCGGCAGGTTGAATACCTTGACGAATGTTTTCAAAAAAAGACCCAAAGATATTTTTGCTGAATTCGAAGGCAAGGAATTTGATTTCGAAACCACATTTGACGGAGATGTTAAATACCACCAGGGTTTCACCTCAAAAGTAACACTAGATAATGGGAAAGAGGTCGGATTGACACTTGCTCCAAACCCATCCCACCTTGAGGCTGTGAACGGCGTTGTTGAAGGGATAGCAAGGGCTAAAATTGACCACATATACCAAGATGAAAAAAAGGTATGTCCTGTATTGATTCATGGGGATGCGGCAATTGCTGGACAAGGAATTGTTTACGAAACAATTCAAATGGCTGAACTTAACGGTTATAGAACCGGAGGCACCATTCACATTGTAGTTAACAACCAGGTAGGTTTCACTACTAATTATTTGGACGGAAGATCATCTACCTACTGTACAGATATCGCAAAAACAACACGGTGCCCTGTCTTTCATGTGAATGGGGATGATGTAGAAGCAGTGTTAACAGCAATTGAAATTGCTGTTGAGTATAGACAGATCTTTCATCGTGATGTTTTTATTGACCTTCTTTGCTACCGTAAATACGGACATAACGAGGGAGACGAACCTAAATTCACGCAACCCAAGCTTTATAATTTAATTGCAAAGCATCCGAATCCAAAAGACATTTACTTTTCGCACCTTCAAGAAATAGGGATTCTAAATAAAGAAGAAGCTAAAAAAATAGAGCGTACTTATAGCGAATTTCTAGAAACAGAATTTGACCTTTCTCACAAATCAGAAAAAGCATTGGTTCATGACTTCCTTGCCGAAATATGGGAAGGCTACAGACACTGCAATGGAAAAGATTTTGACAAATCCCCAAGTACAAATGTTGCGGCAAAAACCTTACAGGCTCTTGGTAAAAAACTATCAAGTCTTCCTCAGGGAAATAAATATTATCGGAAAATAGAGAAGATATTTAATGAGCGACTCAAAGCATTCTCAGACAATACTTTAGACTGGGGTAGCGCTGAAATGTTAGCCTATGCGTCCTTATTAACGGAAGGACATCCCGTTCGTATTTCAGGACAAGACGTAGAACGCGGAACATTTTCACATAGACACGCAGTTGTCAAAACAGAAGACACCGAAGAGGAAGTTACAACCTTAAACCTGCTAGATAAGGATCAAGCAGATTTCACGATATACAATTCATTACTTAGCGAATATGGAGTACTCGGCTTTGAATATGGCTACTCTTTAGCATGCCCAAAAGGACTCACGATTTGGGAAGCTCAATTTGGCGACTTCTTTAATGGAGCTCAAATTGTTATAGATCAGTTCATTTCAGCTGGTGAAGACAAATGGGCGACACAGTCCGGGTTAGTATTACTATTACCTCACGGATACGAGGGTCAAGGAGCAGAGCATTCGAGTGGAAGAATGGAGCGATTCCTTCAGCAATGCGCAGATCGGAACATGCAAATTGTAAATACATCAACACCAGCGAACCACTTTCATGTTTTAAGAAGACAGCTTAAAAGAGATTTCCGAAAACCTTTGGTTGTATTCACTCCAAAAATGCTTCTGCGTCACCCATTAGCTACTTCAAGTATTGAAGACATGGCCAAAGGTGGTTTTCAAGAAGTAATTGACGACAGTGAAGCAAAGGTTCAACTTATCGATACACTGGTATTTTGTTCAGGTAAATTTTATTACGAAATGAAAATGAAGGCCGCTGAGCTAGGTGTTGACAACATGGCTTTTGTAAGGCTTGAGCAATTGTATCCTTGGCCTCAAAAGCAACTCGATAAAATCATGCTGAAATATGATGCTAAAAATATTATTTGGGCGCAAGAAGAACCCGCAAATATGGGTGCTTGGCAATATGTCGCTATGCAGCCTCGAGACTTCGCTATAAAAGGAATTTCAAGACCAGCATCCGCAGCATCTGCAGAGGGTTCAAAGAAATTACACGAAAAAAGATTAAAGAAACTTTTTGAACAAATATTTTCATTTTCGAAAGTAAAAGTTCATTAAAATAAAATATACAGCACATGGGTTTATTAGAAATGAAAGTTCCCAGTCCAGGGGAATCGATCTCTGAAGTAGAAATTGCAGCTTGGCTTGTTAACGAGGGAGATTATGTAGAAAAAGACGAAGCGATTGCTGAAGTTGATTCTGACAAAGCCACCTTAGAATTACCCGCAGAAGAAAGCGGCATCATTCAGTTCAAAGCGGAAGAAGGAGATGTTGTTCAGGTAGGACAAGTTGTTTGTACAATCGATACTTCTGCCGAAAAACCAGCGTCCATTGCACCTGCTGAGGTAAAAGCCGCAAAGACGGAAACCCCTATCGCCAAAACAGAGGAAAAACCAATTCAAGCGGATAAAGTGACATATGCAAAAGGAGTTCCCTCTCCTGCTGCCGCAAAAATAATGACCGAAAACAACGTGTCATCCGATCAAGTTCCCGGGACCGGAAAGGACGGCCGAATTTTAAAAAGCGATGTTTTACAAGCAGTATCCAAAGGCATTAAGATCGAAGTAACTGAGGGGTGGTCTGGAAGTAGAGAGACTTCAAAAGAAAGACTCTCAATGCTGAGGCGAAAAATTGCTCAAAGGCTCGTTTCTGTCAAAAATGAAACTGCAATGCTCACGACTTTCAACGAGATTGACATGAAGCCAATCATGGACTTGAGAAAGAAATACAAAGAAGCATTCGCTAAAAAACATGAGGTAAACCTAGGATTCATGTCTTTTTTTACAAAAGCGGTAACGGAAGCCCTACAACTATTTCCTTCTGTGAATGCACAGGTTGATGGAGACAACATTATTCTCCATGAATATGCCGATATTGGAATCGCTGTCTCTTCACCAAAAGGATTGATGGTTCCTGTCGTTCGAAACGCAGAAAGTATGAGTCTAGATCAGATCGAGCGTGAAATTAAACGTCTAGCAATAAAAGCAAGAGACGGTAAGATTACTCCTGACGAAATGACTGGGGGTACCTTCACAATTACCAATGGAGGCGTTTTTGGATCCATGCTTTCCACACCGATCATCAACCCACCGCAATCCGCAATTCTAGGAATGCATAATATTGTTGAACGCCCGGTGGCGATCAATGGAAAAGTTGAGATTCGGCCTATCATGTATCTTGCCCTTTCCTATGACCATCGAATTATAGATGGAAAAGAATCTGTAAGCTTTCTTGTTAAAGTAAAAGATATGCTTGAGAATCCTGATAAAATGATTTTTGGTTCTAAGGATCCAAAAGAAATCCTTCTTGGACTTTAATTCAAATTAAACATCGTGATGTTATAGATATTAGGTGTTATACGCCTTGTATTTCGTATATTTGGACCCCTTAACAAGCTAAGATGTCCAAAGTAAGAAAACAAGAAGCATTAGATTATCATTCCTCAGGAAAACCTGGGAAAATTGAAGTAATCCCAACCAAACCACACGCATCGCAAAGAGATCTCTCTCTTGCATATTCACCAGGCGTTGCTGAACCATGCCTGCGAATTGCAGAAAACATTGATGACGTATACAAGTATACAAGTAAAGCCAATTTAGTTGCTGTGATATCCAATGGAACCGCCGTTCTAGGTTTAGGCGACATTGGACCTGAAGCATCAAAGCCCGTAATGGAAGGAAAGGGACTTTTATTCAAGATCTTCGCAGATATCGATGTGTTCGATATAGAAATAGACGCCAAAGATCCTGAGCTTTTCATCCAAACGGTTAAGGCTATTGCACCCACATTTGGAGGGATCAACCTAGAGGACATCAAAGCTCCTGAAGCTTTTGAAATTGAGGCAAGGCTAAAAGAAGAGCTGAATATCCCCGTGATGCATGATGACCAGCATGGTACGGCAATCATATCCTCTGCGGCATTGCTCAATGCATTGGAGGTTGCAAAAAAGAAAATTGACAAAGTGAAAGTTGTTGTTTCAGGCGCTGGAGCATCAGCTCTTTCGTGTGTTAAGCTGTATCGTTCTTTAGGAGTTCAACTCGAGAATATTTACATGTTCGATTCAAAAGGATTGATTTGGAAAGGGAGAACAGGCTTAGACAAAATGAAATCTATTTATGCTATTCACAAGTCAGATGTCTCCTTTGAGGACGCCTTTAAAAAAGCAGATGTCTTTCTAGGTCTTTCTAGAGCAGGCTTAGTCAGTAAAGAAATGATTGCTGTGATGGCGAAGAATCCTATCGTATTCGCCTTAGCAAATCCTGAACCAGAAATTTCCTACAAACTTGCTACCTCAGCAAGAAAAGACATCATCATGGCTACAGGCCGTTCTGACCATCCTAATCAAGTCAACAATGTTTTAGGTTTCCCTTTCATCTTTAGAGGTGCCCTTGATGTCAGAGCCACAACTATAAATGAAGAAATGAAGCTTGCAGCAGTCAAAGCAATCGCTGATCTTGCTAAAGAAACGATACCTGAAGAGGTCGTTGAGGCTTATGGTGAAAAATCTATTTCCTTCGGGAAGGATCAAATTATTCCCAAACCACTCGATCCAAGGTTAATTTATAAAGTTGCCCCTGCGGTTGCTAAAGCCGCAATGGATTCGAAGGTTGCAAAAGAACCGATTACAGATTGGGAGAAGTATGAGCACCAACTTAAAAAAAGATTAGGCTTGGACAACAAGCTTTTAAGAGACATTACTTTAAAGGCTCAGAGCAGCCCTAAAAAAGTAGTGTTTGTTGAGGGAGACAATGTAAAAATATTAAAAGCTGCTCAAATCGCTTACGAAGAAGGAATTGCGATTCCTGTTCTTCTAGGAAGAGAGTCTATAATTTTAGAATTAATGGAGGAGTACTCCATAGAAATCCCGAATGTAGAAATCGTGGACCCTAAGTCAGATGAGCAAACGGATAGTAGAAAAAAATATGGGAGTGCCTTTTTTGAAATGAGAAAAAGGAAAGGTTTCACAGAATTTGAAGCAATTCAAATTATGAGGGAAAGAAACTATTATGGGTCCATGATGGTGAATGAAGGGGATGCAGATGCTATGATTACTGGAGTAACGCGAAGTTACCGATCATGTATCAAACCTGCATTAAGCTCTGTAGGGATGCAAAAAGATGTGAATGTGATTTCTGGAATGTATATTCTAAACACAAAAAAAGGCCCCTTATTTCTTGCTGACACGACCATAAATCTAAACCCTACCGCTGAAGAAATCGCAGAAATTACGGTGAATGTGGCAAAAACAATACGGAAATTTCAGGTGAGCCCAAGGATAGCTTTGTTGAGCTACTCGAATTTCGGTTCATCTCCTGGACCAGATGCTGTTAAAATGGGCGAGGCCGTTAAAATACTGCACGAGAAACACCCTAACATTATAGTAGATGGAGAAGTTCAAGCAAATTTTGCACTAGATTCAGATCTAATGAATGAGAAGTTCCCTTTTTCTCAAATCGCTAATAGGGACGTTAATACACTCATCTTTCCAAACCTTTCTGCCGGTAATATTTCATACAAATTGCTGCAGAATATGGTAGATGGAGATGCCGTTGGACCTATCTTAATAGGTCTGAAAAAATCAATACACATTTTACAGTTAGGCGCCAATGTCAGAGAAATTGTAAACATGGTTAAGATTGCTGTAATAGATGCCAAAAACAAATAACAATGATCGCTCAGATTCAAGGAAAACTAATTGAAAAGAACCCTACAAACTTAATAATCGATTGCAATGGGGTTGGCTATGAAATAAAAATAACCTTAAATACTTTTACGGCTTTACCAGATCAAGAATTCATTAAAGTGAATACCCGCCTAATTGTACGAGAAGATGCTCATATTTTATATGGTTTTCACTCAAAAGAAGAAAGAGAAATGTTTAATTTCTTGATTAGTGTTTCGGGAATTGGACCGAATACGGCAATGATTATGCTTTCTTCCCTTACACCTGCTGAAGTTGCTCATGCAATACAAGTAGATGATGTTGCTACAATTCAAAGTGTGAAAGGAATAGGAGCCAAAACAGCACAACGTGTCATCATTGATTTGAAAGGCAAGGTTTTAGCTTTCGAAGCAGACATAGAAAATATTACAAGCGGAGGCAATACAAACAGGTTTGATGCGTTAAATGCATTAGTTTCTCTAGGTTTCGACAAAAAAACTGCAGAAAAAACTTTAAACAAGTTAGACTCTGGAGCAAGTACGGTTGAAGAACTTATAAAAGAAGCTCTGAAACTATTGTAAATTGAACATTCGGAAAACATATCAGAACCACCTAAAATGGAGCTCTTTGCTTTTGTTTTGCATCGTAAGTTGGTCTTCTTTTTCTCAAGATTCTACAATTCAGCTTCCTTTTCCGATTTACAATCCACAAAACCCTTTTCAGGTACAAAATCAAAGCTTTGACCTTGGAGACCCCTCTACCCTTAATCAAAATATATCCTACGACCCATTAACAGGGACTTATATCTTTTCTGAAACAATGGGGAATGGTTTAGATTACAGAAACCCCTCTTTTCTTACCCTCGACGAGTATCTAGAATTCAAAAGAGAGAAATCAATGTCCCAAGATTGGATAGAAATCATAGAGGAAGAAACTGAAGAAAACCGAGCATTTGAATTGCCAATTAAAATTGGAGGGAAAGCCTTTGAAAGCTTCTTTGGATCAGATCAAATTACGATTAAACCGCAAGGAAATATTGAACTCGCATTAGGGGCCAATCATTCAAGATATGACAACCCTTTGATACCTCTTAGGAACAGACGGATAACACGTTTCGACTTTCAACAAAATATCAATATGGATATTGTTGGACAGATTGGGACCAAACTAAAAATCGGAGCCAAGTACAACACCCAAGCTTCTTTTGACTTTGATAACATTTCTACGCTTGAGCATACTGGGGACGAGGATCAAATTCTACAAAAGATAGCTCTAGGAAATGTAGCATTGGAATTACCAACTTCATTAATTCAAGGTTCTCAGACACTATTTGGAGCAAAGACCCAACTGAAATTTGGGCGAGCAACTGTTGATTTAATCGCAGCCTCATCTAAAGGAAAACGAAATGAAATTAATGTAAGTGGTAAAGCCCAAGTTCAAGAATTTGAACTGAGTGCAGACAACTACGAAGCCAATCGCCATTATTTCTTAAATCTATACCATCAACAACATTACGACGAAGCCATGTCTACCTTACCCGTAGTAAACTCAACAATGTATATCACAAGGATTGAGGTCTGGGTTACCAACAGAAACAACAGTATTGAAAACACGAGAAACATCATTTCATTTGCCGATTTAGGAGAAGCAAAAAGTGAAAACTGCCAAGGAACACCGGGTAATTTCTCTCCGAATGAAATACCGCAAAATGAGGCAAATGGCCTCTATAACTGGGCTTCAAGTCAGCCAGCAATTCGAGGTTTCGCTAATTCCGTTAGTGTATTAAGCGCTCAATTAACGAATCCCGGACCATTTGGACAAGCTGTTGAATATGAGAAATTAGAAAACGCCCGACGACTTGAAACAAGTGACTTTACCTACAATGCGCTTTTAGGTTACATTTCCTTAAATAGCCCACTAAATAATGATGAAGTACTTTCTGTAGCTTACGAATACACCTACCGAGGAGAGACCTACCAAATTGGAGAATTTTCCACAGATGGTTCTAGCGGTCAAGATGCACTTATCTTAAAACTACTTAAACCAACTATCACAAACCCAAAAAACAAAGTTTGGGACCTGATGATGAAAAATGTCTACTCGATTGGCGCATACCAAGTAGACCAACTAGGCTTTAAGATTGATATCCTATACAATAATCCTGAAACATCTGTAGAGCTCCCCATCATTCCTTTTGACGGCGTTGATAAAAAACAAATTGTAACCTTGATTGACATGGATAAAATCAATCAAAACAACCAACCTTTTTCTGATGGTGTCTTTGACTTTGCCCCATTCAATCAAGTGCAAAACAAAATTGACAATGGAGGAACAATCAATAAAAAAAATGGTCGGATTTTCTTTTCAACAGTAGAACCTTTTGGTCAAACTTTAGCAAATAAATTAACGGATGCTGGTATTCCACAGATTAATGTAGATAAAATAGCGTTCTATGAATTATACGATTCGACGAAAACAGCAGCACAGCAGATTCCAAGTAAAAATAGATTCTTATTTAAAGGAGAATACCAATCCTCAATCACTTCAGACATTTCTCTAAATGTAATGTCGGTTCCCGAGGGCTCTGTATCTGTTACTGCCGGAGGAATTAGACTAATAGAGGGCGTGGATTATACGGTAGACTATTCGTTTGGTCGCGTGAAGATTTTAAACACGGGTATACTTGAATCCAATACACCTATTAAAATTTCTATTGAAAGTAATTCTGTCTTTGGATTCCAAGCAAGGTCGATGATTGGAGGACGTTATCAGTATCGGTTTAGCGAAAAATTAAAGCTCGGTGCGACCTGGGTCCGAATGATGGAGCGACCTGTAACACAGAAAGTTGATTTTGGTAGCGAACCTTTTAAAAACAATGTAATCGGTGGTGATATTGCATTGCGAACGGATGTTCCATTTTTAACAAAACTCGTAGATCTCTTGCCTGTTATTTCAACCAAGCAAATGTCCACGCTCTCTTTCACAGGTGAATTTGCACACTTGATCCCTGGGCAACCAAAAGCAATACAAAAAGAAGGTACATCGTATCTTGATGACTTTGAAGCATCTCAAAGTTCAATTGACCTCAGAAATGTCACCGCTTGGAGGTTGGCATCTATACCGCAGGGCCAACCTGATTTATTCCCAGAGGCCTCCAAAAAAGATTTAACGGCGGGCTTTAATCGTGCGAAAACAGCGTGGTACGTTGTTGACCCTGTTTTTTTTCAAGGCACATCTTTGACGCCACAACATATTCAAGAGAATGGGGGAAATATAACCACTGATAGTAGAGTTCGACAGGTACAAATAACTGATATTTTCCCATTAAATGAACCTCCATATGGTAGTATAACAAACATTCCCATATTAGATTTAGCCTATTATCCTAAAGAGCGAGGAATGTATAATTATGACACTACAAACACGGTAGACTCCGTTGGTCATTTTATTGACCCCGAAGAACGCTGGGGAGGTATTATGAGAGGGTTAACAACCAATGATTTTGAAGTTGCAAATATAGAGTTTATTCAATTCTGGGTTTTAGATCCCTTCAATGAAGATGCAGAAGCCGCTGACAGTAACTCCTTTCACAATGGAGGAGACTTGTATTTTAACCTCGGTAATATCTCTGAGGATGTCTTGCCAGATTCTCGAAAAAGTTTTGAAAATGGATTACCTCCTCAAGGCGTTTCTCTTGATGATAATCTTGACACTACAGATTGGGCTAGGATCTCTACACAACAGGTCGTTGTCAATGCATTTGACAATGATCCTAATTCTAGACTCAATCAAGATGTGGGGTTGGACGGGTGGAATAACGAAGAAGAAAGGGTCGCCTTCAATGATTTTACTTCCTGGGTAAACAACCACCCTAATATGACATCAGATACTAAAGATGGATTAACAAACGACCCCTCCAGCGATAACTACAATTATTATTTAGACGATGACTATGATAGCGCAGAAGCAGATATTTTAAAGCGGTATAAAAAATTCAACGGTATGGAGGGGAATTCTCCTACAATAGAAATGTCCGACAATGCAAATGATGATGGATACCCGACTCAAGCGACCAATATGCCTGATATTGAAGACATCAATCAGGACAACAACCTATCCGAAACAGAAAGCTATTTTCAATACCGTGTAAGCCTTCGAAAAAATGACCTTCAAGAAGGCAATAACTTCATCACAAACAAACAAGTTTTTACAAGTGGTAATAAAACAGAAACTTGGTATCAATTCAAAGTGCCTATCACGGACTACGAGAAACGTGTAAACGGGATACAAGATTTTAGATCTATTCGATTTATGCGCATGTTCCTAAAAGACTTTGACGAAGAAGTCGTGGTACGATTTGCTAGGCTAGAATTGATTAGAGGAGAATGGAGAAGGTTCAATGAGGATTTAACACAACCTGGACTTAGTGTACAGACAGATCCAAACTTAACCTCCTTTAATATCGGTGCGGTTAATGTGCAAGAAAATGAGCAACGCGAGCCCATACCATACAAAGTCCCTCCTGGAATTGTTCGAGAGGTTGACCCATCCAACCCATATCCAAGAGAATTGAACGAGCAGTCTCTTGTACTTGAAATATGTAATCTACAAGATGGTGATGCTAGAGCGGCTTATCGAAATGTGCAATTTGATGTGCGGACCTATAAGAAGCTAAAAATGTTTGTTCACGCTGAAGAGGTTATTCCAAATACCCTTGAAAATCATGAACTCACCATGTTTGTGCGGCTTGGAACTGACTTCGTTGACAACTACTACGAATACGAGCTCCCGATGGACGTTACAGACTGGAATAACAACGCACCTGCTGAAGACATATGGCCAAGCTCTAACGACATAGAGATCATATTTGATGATTTAATAGATCTGAAAAAAGAACGAAATTCAATTGTCGAAGCTGGAGGAAATGGCATCTCTTATATCGTTGAATATTCCAAAACAGACCCGAGAAACAACCTAAGAAGAATTAAAGTAAAGGGAAGTCCAAACCTACAAGGGCTTAAAACAATCATGATTGGGGTGCGAAACCCACTAAAAAATGACCCGAATAATATTTGGCAACCAGATGACGGAGATGCTGAATGTGTAAATGTTTGGGTAAATGAAATGAGACTGACAGACTTTGTGAGTGAAGGCGGATCAGCCGCTGTGGGACAGCTGCAACTTAAGCTTGCTGATTTTGCAAACATCAATGCTTCAGGTAATTACTCAGGGATCAATTGGGGAAGTGTCGAAAGCAGGGTCCAAGACCGGCAACGAAATGAGCAAATTGGATTTGACTTAAACTCTACGGTTCAGCTTGGGCAGTTTTTCGGGAAACAAGCTAGGGTATCTTTACCTTTCTTTTATGGCTATTCTTTAGGCATAGTGAATCCCGAGTACGACCCGTTCAATCCAGACATAAAACTATCTGACTACGACGATGCGACCCGTCGAGAAAGATTAAAACTAGGTCAAGATTTTAATGAACGCAAATCATTCAACTTTAGTAATGTCCGCAAAGAAGCAAAAGCGGGAAGTAAAAAACATTTTTGGCGAATATCAAATTGGGCTGCTAGCTATGCGTATTCAGAAAACACACAGAAAGACTTTAACACTAAGAAAGACCTAACAAAAACGTGGACAGGCGCCTTGAATTACAACTATACTTTTAAAGGAAAACCATTTCAACCCTTTAAAAAATGGAAACCTGTACAAAAATCAAAATACTTAAAGCTTGTTAAAGACTTTAATTTGTACTTCATGCCAAAGAATATCTCATTTACAAATGATTATTCTAGAATATATAACGAACGACAAGTTAGAAACAACCTTGTTCCAGATTATGAATTTGATCCGATCTTTTTAAAGCGCTTCGATTGGAACAGGAACTACCAAGTAGGGTATGACATTACACGAAATCTAAAAACAACATTTAGTGCACGAAATCAAGCAATCTTTGAGGAAGGTAATAATGGTGTTGACCGTAATTCTAATCCCGAAGGTTATCGAGAATTTTTAGATACGGTCCGGTCACAAATGACGACACTAGGACGGACCATGAATTACAATCAGGCAATAACCGTTAATTACAAGATCCCTTTTGATAAATTTCCACTGACCAATTGGATGAATGCCAATGTAAAATATACGGGTGGCTACAATTGGACCCGCGCGCCATTAGGTCAAAGTGAATTCGGAAATACGATTCAAAATAATAGAACAATTAATATTACTTCACAGGCGAATTTTGTTAATCTATATAATAAGGTTCCTTTCTTTAAAAAAGTATTATCGAATGGCCGAAGTCCATCAGGAAGAATGAATCCCCGATCGGGTCCAGGTAGTAAAAGTTCAGGAGGAAAGGAAACCGAAGTCGAACCTGAAAAAACAAAATGGGAATGGATTATTGTTGAGGATCTCGAGCCAGAAAAACCATTGGATTCAATGAATCGAAAGGAGCTAAAAGTTTACAAGAAAAAGAACCGAGCAAATAAGAAAAAGGTGCGTGCCAAGGAACGACTAAAACGCAAGGTCCCTAAAATACTAGGCTTCTTTGCAAGGATCATCATGACGGTTAGAAATGTCTCGGGAACCTATGCCTTGAATGACGGTACCCTTCTACCGGGTTTTGCTGAGGAATCAAGATACCTGGGAATGAACAATTCGACAACTCAATTAAGTGGCTTTGTCTTTGGTCAACAAGGATATGATGTTTTCGGCAGAAAGAATGGTTACAGTGTAGCCTCTTTGGCTACAGAAAACAATTGGTTGATTCAAAATGAGAATCTAAATACTCAATACGCCACAACGCATTCGTCTAATCTCACGATGAGAGCGACCTTGGAACCGTTTAAAGATGTAAATATTGACCTAAATTTAAATCGAAATTATGCTAATAATTCAGGAGAATTCTATCGCTGGAATCCAGAAGTAGGAGACGCAGGTGCTTTCGAAGGGCAGAGTCAGTTTCAGACCTCAACCCTAACCTATTCAACCATAACGATAGGAACGAGTTTTATTACAGAAGGATCACAATACGAATCGAGCGTATTTCAAAGCCTATTAGATAATCGCGAAGAAGTTTCACAATTAATTGGAAGCCAAAATGCGAACTCCGCATCGAATAATTCAGGTGGTTACTACTCAGGGTATTCTGGCAGCCAGCAGGACGTTGTACTTGGTTCATTTATGACCGCTTTTAATAATTCTGCTATAAACAGCCGAAATATTGACCCGCTTCAAAGCGTGCCTTTACCAAATTGGTCGGTAAATTATAGTGGCTTGACCAAATATAAATTCACGAAGAAAATTTTAAAATCCTTTATTCTAAGACATGGATACAGTTCTACTGTATCCGTAAACGGAATGCAAACGAATCTTAATTCGGAATCCGATACGCAAGGTAATCTAACCGCCTTGGACATCAATAATAATTACATTCCGAATATGCAGGTTCAAAATGTTGTGATCAGTGAAAGGTTTTCGCCCTTAATAGGTATTGATGCAAAGTGGATTATCGGAAGTCATACCCTACAGACAAGATTTGAGTACAAGAAAGACCGAAACTCTACCCTCGCCTTGAGCAACAACCAAGTAACAGAGTCCTTATCAGAAGAAATCGTTATTGGGACTGCCGCAAGGATTAAAGACGTCAAGCTCCCGTTTAAAAATGTGAAATCTAGTGATGTCAATATTAAATTCGACTTCTCATTTAGAGACAACCTAACCGTCATAAGAAAAATAGTAGAAAACACGAATCAAGCTACAGCTGGACAGAAAACTGTGGCAATCAAGATATCTGCTGACTATAATTTGACAAACAATTTAACATTGATGTTTTATTATGATCAAAATCTGAATACGCCAAAAGTACAGACCAGTTACCCAACGGGGAATATTAATACCGGCTTCAAAATAAGGTTTAATTTAGCCGGAGTACAATGATACAGATCAGAGAAGCGAAACCAGGAGATCAAAAAGAGATCTATTTACTGATTAAGGAACTAGCCCTCTATGAGAAAGAGCCTGAGGAAGTTATTAATTCTGAAGTAGAACTTTACAACCATCTATTTGAGGAAAAGATATGCCACGCATTGGTAGCGGAGAAAAACAATGAAATCATTGGTTTTGCACTCTACTACATGTCGTATTCTACCTGGAAAGGAAAGTGTCTTTACTTAGAAGATTTCTATGTAAAAGAAAATATACGCAAAGAAGGTGTTGGGTCACAACTTTACAATGCGGTCATAGAAGTTGCGAAATCTAACAAGGTAAGAAGAATGGATTGGCAAGTGTTAGACTGGAATCAACCAGCAATTGATTTCTATGTCAAGCATAATGCGCAATTGGATACTCATTGGATAAACGGACGTCTCACCTTTGAATACTGAATCAGAATTCCGTCCAATAATAAACCAAAACAAACTTATCTTCGATCAAAAGCATTGTATATTCATTCAGACCTAATAAAAACATCTAACCACCTATCTTAGAAGTGAAATAAGGAGAGACACAGGCTTCTTCTTATGCAAAATGTTGACTGCTTGGAGAAGCAGTTTATTTCTAGTTTGATAAGAGTTTAATAGTTTTAGTCGACCCGACATGGGTCATTTGCATAAGAAGTTCCTGTACCTTATTTATTACTTGCAGTAACACAAACAATCAATAACAAAGGCCTCTCGAGGCCTTTTTTCATGCCCGAAATTTAAATAATAAGCCTAGCCTCACTAATCCTCAAAGGTCTACAGTCAATAATCATTCTGGCCAGCCAAA
>CAJJCU010000103.1 GCA_905182775.1 uncultured Flavobacteriales bacterium | reverse complement strand
AACTCAGGAAATAAACGTATTACGTTTAGCCCCTCGTTATAAGTAACTGACAATTACTATAGAACAATATTGTTTTCATCGTATCGTTTATTAAACATAATTAATAACCTACACATGAAAATTATCCTATTTGCCCTGCTTGTTTCTAGTTCCATATTTTCAATAGCTCAGGAAGAAAAAAAAACATTCAAGAATGACATTGCTGTAAGTGGTGGTCTTTCAATTGCAAATCAACCTTTCGGAAGATATGGTCTTACTTTCCGCAGCAATATTACAAACGCATGGAAATTGAAATTTTCTGCATCATACGATAAATTTTATTCTCATTATTCTCCTTATGTCCCAATATTTTCTTCTGACACACTTATTATTTTAAGAGAACAAAATAGTTACAATAATAGATTCTCCACAAGAATAGGTGTTGATCGAACCCTATTCAAGGTTTTATTTGTCGGTGCTGATATAAACCTCGGATATAGTTTCGAAAGAGTTTTCACCTTTGAGCAAGGATTGGAATATGATGATTACGATCAAACATGGACGAATTGTATGGATTGTCTAGCCGAGTTCCATAACGTGCCACCTGTACAACATATTGAAGTTGACCACTCACAATTACCAAACCAAGTTCTTGTCAGTAGAAATGAAGGGAGCGAGTATTTCGTTTATGGGCTATCACTCAACGCTGGAGTTAATTTTCCCATTGGAAACCGCTGGGGACTAGCTCTTCAATATTTACCTGAAATCTCAAGATATCAATCCCTTAATGGTGGTTCTTCTTTTATTCAATTTCGTCACTATATAGACCTAATCCTTCGATTCAAAATTTAAGAAATACTTATAACAATCGCTAAAAAACAGAAACCAACCCACCTGACTGTTTTTCCGTATTTTTAGCGGAAACGTTATGCATAACTAATATGAAACAAATTATTTTCTTGATATTATTATTTTTTGGTCAAACCATACATTCTCAATCGGATATTAAAAATTTTCAGGGAAAATGGACATTCAGTAAACAATCATTTGTTACATGGCATAATGGCTCTGGAATAATTGACTCTACTCAAATGAATAATAAAATAACTATTGAAATTCATAGTTCTGATAGTGTGATTTGGAATTATTATGAGGCTGAAACCATTGGAACACTTGTGGATGAAAATGGAGATTACGCTGGTCCTGAGACAGGATTTATAACTGAAACAGGTACAGGAACAATTATCAAACTAGAGAACAATGATTCATTTGAATTAAATGTAAATGTTGAAAGAAAAGATTTTGCAGGTGATTTAATAGAGAAAATGAATAAAAAATTTATAATCTTGATTGATAATGATTACCTGATAATTGAAAATCCAATTGAAAAAATTAAATTGAAAATGCATAACAAAGGCTAAAGCTAATTTTCAACTACCTTTAGCCGCAACGTTGTATACAATATATCAGAACTAAAATGACATTAGAAAAATTATTATCCGAATTTTATGTCAAAAATGGAATTCCCAAAGATGGTGGAGTTGATGATAAGACTTTTGAATTTAAGGTTTTTGGCTTAAAACTGAATTTGCCGAATCCAAAATTTAGAAGGGAAGCATTACATATTCACGATATTCAGCATATATTGAATAATCGAGATACTTCTTGGAAAGGAGAAGGCTTTATCGCTGGATGGGAAATTTCAACTGGAATGTGGAAACATTTCCAATTAGGGATTATGAGTTTATGGGCAATGGGATATAGTTTATGGATTTATCCTAAATCAGTTTTTAATGGATTTAAAAAAGGACTAAATGACATAGGAATAATTGACTTGAAAGTAAGTAAATCTGACTTTATGAAAATGGAATATTCTGAACTCATTAAAATTACTAAAAAAGAAAAGACAATGAAAATGAGAGGTTTACAATGGGCTAAATTTCTGTTTTGGACATTAACAAGTCAGGTTATTCTTCTTTTTCCTTTATTAGCAATCGGAATTGGATTGATATATATGTTGAAATAAAAATACTGTGCACAACACGGTGTATAAAACATAGCTAATAAGAACTAAATCCAAAGGTTTGTGCTTATTTACAAAGACCGCCAAATTTTTAAATTTGGCTTTTAAAATGAATAAGATAAAAACAAAATATAAAAATTCGGCTCTGTGTTAATCCGAAAAGTCAGCGTCTTTTTACACGCTACGTTTCATACACAAACCGTTATCAAATAATTACGAAAATGTGCCTTGTTGCAGAATCGAAAAAGAGTTCATTTAAACGCGCTACGTTTCATACACAAGTTGTTTTAGATCATAAAACTCATTGAAATAATCATTACATTTAATTAAAAAGTATGAAGTTTATATTATTGACAGCGTTGATTTTCATGATGACCGATTTTACAGGTTCGGCTCAAAAGAGTGTGGTAGATCTTAACATTAATGAAATAAAAGAATACTTAAAAAATGGGGGTAATTTGAATAGTCGTGAGGATTATGGACTTCGTTATTATCAAGGCTATATTCATCACTTTGGTTACCATTGCGACATGGATGAATTGCCAATCGTACGTTATTTATTTCAACAAAATCAAAAGCTTAAAGATCCATTTTGGTTTATAGACGACCCTTGTATGGAAATGCAAGGTTATATTTTTTATTACATCCAGCTGGTTAAAACCAATAACCGTTATCTTAAAACAAAAACGATAATTGATTTGGTCAATTTTTATTTTCTGTCGGGTGATTTTATTGGGTTCAATGCAATTGATGAATTTGATATACAGGATAAAACGCCGCTTATGTATGCCTGTGAGTTTTCCAATAAAAAATTGATTAAGTACTTATTAGCTCATGATGCAAACCCCCAATTAAAAAACAAAAACAATCAAACAGCCGCTGACTTTTGTAAAAATAAAAGCCACCGAAAGCTAGTAGAATAAACGCTATAATAAACGAAGAGTCCATAAAAAAACCATTTACTTGGGTTCAACCTTGGATTAAGTTTTTATGACAAAATCCTTTTGATTAAATCCTTAGAATGCGTTGTGGAAAGCACAGGGAAATCAAACCAGGTTTGCAGTTCCTTTTCGAAACCAACCTTATTCAAATAACCATTCAGCGCAAGGTTCAGTCCTTTTGTGTATTTAGGATGATCCGCACCTTCCGGGTCTTCATGAAATAGATCATTTTGAGCAAAACCTTCGAAAACAGGCCCTGTTATTTTTATGCCAAATTCTTGAGGGTTCTGACCAATTGGACTATGAATAGTCGTTGTAAATTGGTGCCAAAATGCTGATTGAATGCAGTTTCTTTCAAACAGCTGCCGCACTACCTCCAATGAATCAATAGTTTCTTGCTCTGTTTGCGTGGGGAATCCATACATCAGATAGGCATGAACCATAATATTATGCTTAGAAAAATGATCAGTTACCCGGGCTACTTGTGCGATATCCACTCCCTTCTTCATTTTAGCTAATAATCTATCTGAAGCGACCTCCAAACCTCCAGTGATCGCAACACATCCTGACTTTTCCATTAATTGACACAATTCAAGATCAAAGGTTTTTTCAAATCTGATATTGGTCCACCAAGAGATCATTATCTTTTTTTCAATCAATTTTTCTGCTAATGCTCTCAGCATTTTCGGAGGTGCGGCCTCATCAACAAAATGAAAACCAGTAATCCCAGTATCATTAATTATTTTCTCAATTTTCTCAACCAAGCGCTCTGCTGTGGTATTTTGATAATTGCCAATATAATCCAAACTCACATCACAGAAAGAACATTGTTTCCAGTAGCAGCCGTGTGAAATCGTCAGCTTATTCCAACGCTTATCCGTCCACATACGATGCATTGGGTTAACAATATCTAGAAATGAAAGGTATTTCTCAAAGGGTAAATCTGAATAATCGGGTGCAGGCAGGGTTTTATGATGGAAAATGGTGTTGGGTGTTTTGTTTTTGTAGACCACTCGATTTTCTTCCAATACAAAGGTTCTCTCGAGCGCATTCAATTCAACCTTTCCAGCGATATAATTAATAATATTAAGCAATGGTCCCTCTCCATCATCCAAAGAAATAAAGTCAATAAATTTAAAAATCCTGGGATCCTCTAGAGAACGTAATTCTGTATTGCAATATCCACCACCAAAGGCAATACGAATACTTGGATGAAACTGCTTAAGGAACTGAGAGGATCTTAGGGCAGCAAATAAATTCCCTGGAAAAGGGATGCTAAAACAGACCAAATCAGGAGAATGTACGTGAATTTGTTCTTCTAAAATACCCAACATTTCATCTTCAATGAGCGTAGGTTGGTAGTTTAAAAACTCCTCTATCTGATCAAAATTACTCGCCGAAGTTGCTATCTGTTCGGCGTATTTAGTAAATGAAAAAAACTCATCGACATTGGCTTGAATGAAGTCCCCAATTTCTTCAATGAAAAGTGTTGAAAAATGCTTTGCTTTATCAATTAATCCAGGTGCTCCGGCATCCCATTTTATCTCGGTGTTTACATTTTTCAGTCTATGTCCTGATGGTAAAAAGTCAGGTTCTAAAATTTTATTTGCGGTTTTAAGATCCTGCTTTTGAAGAAACCCAATGATCGGATCCACCCTTGAAATGTACTGCTCTTTCATCTTAAGCACTAAGGGATAGTGATGGTTATCTAATTCTTCTGCTTCCTGAAAAATAGAACGCAGGAAATCACTTGTAAAAATCGAGATAAAGAGTTCAATACTCAAATCAAAATGAGAAACAGAGACCTCATACTCTTCCAAAAACCCTTTGAGATAAGCGGTTGCAGGATATGCTGTATTCAATTGGGTAAAAGGCGGCGTAATCAATAGGATCTTGGGCTGCATAATGTAAAGATAGATTTCTTTTATCGTATGTGAAATAGTACAGATGTAACCCTTCAATAAAACCTTTACTACATTAAAAGGTCGTTTATTCTATCTGATTACCCAATCAAGAACACACAAGGAGACTTACTCAAGTCGTAGGCATTTTCTCTCCATTCTTCCACACTCATGGTCCGAATTCGTTGATTATGTAAGGTAATGTTTGAGGCAATGCAAATCTGGGTATGATCGGCGAGTTCATTCAGTAAATCTTCCAAAACATTCATGTTTCTAAAGGGTGTGTCCATAAATATTTGGGTGTAGCCTTTTTTTCTGGATTCGAATTCGTATGTCTTTAAGGTACGTATTCGATCTTTTCTTTCTTTAGGAAGATAGCCATGAAAGATAAATTGTTGTCCTGAGAAGCCGCTCCCCATTAATGCAAGTAGTATAGAGGATGGTCCGACAAATGGCATCACTGCAATTTTTTGAGAATGTGCAAGTGAGACGATAGCTGCTCCTGGATCCGCGACGCAGGCACAACCCGCATCGGAAATCACGCCAACATCTTTTCCTTCAATCAACCATCGAAGGCTTTTCATTGCATCCTGTTCTGTACTCCTTTTGTTCATCTCTATGAATAGAGAATCATCTATTGGGAATGCTCTGTCCATTTTTCTTAAAACGCGCCGAGCAGATTTTGTGTTTTCCACGATGAAATGTCTTAAAGAAATAGCTTTCGCCACGACATCGTTAGGTATGATGTCTGAAATGCTTTCACCACCAAGTGTGTTTGGGAGTATAAATAATGTACCTGCTTTATTCATTTAGAAGTTTATTTAAGATGATGTCTGTGCTTTTGTCCAATAAATCATAAACGTGTTCAAAACCGTCTTGCCCACCATAGTATGGGTCGGGGACCTCTGCTTCATTGACGTCGGGAAGTAAATCAAGGATCAGTTCAACCTTTTGTATATCTGATTCGTTTCGCGCTAGGCCCACTACGTTTGCGTAATTCGACTGGTCCATGACATAAATCATATCAAAAGTATCGAAGTCCGTAACCTCAAATTGCCTTGCTTTGAGTCCAGAGATGTCAATCCCTTTATTTCTCGCGGTTGCTGTCATGCGAGTGTCTGGTGCCCCGCCTACATGATAATTGGCTGTACCCGCAGAATCTACTGTTGCCTGAAGTTTATGATCGGAAACTTTCTTTCTCATTAAGCCATCGGCCATGGGTGAACGACAAATATTACCTAAACAGACCATTAGAATATTCATGGTGCAAAGTTAAGCAGAATTGCGGATTAGTAATCCTTATATTGACCGCCCTTTCCATTCATTATCCATAAACAATGAGCATACGAGAACGAGATTGTAGAAAGGGAAAAGTATTCCATGTATGGGAAGCAGTGAAAGTAATTTGATTCTTTTAATTCTAATAAAGTAGGGGGCGAGTAAAATGATTTCTGATAAAGACTTTATAGTCCATACGAGCAAAAATAGGGGAGGGCTCTTTACAATCAATAAAAGGAATAAAAGAAGAAACCCGATTGCGAAAATAAATTGGAATATTGCCCAAGAATTTAAGAGCCAATCATCTAGCTGAAACGATTTGCTTAACCATCTTGATCTTTGCTTTATAAACGCTTTTAGTGATGCGGGACTTGCGGTATTTACTGGGCATTTTTGTTCCTGTACAAGGGTTATTTTTTTACCATACTTTTGCATACCTCTCAGCAGAAAAGCGTCATCTCCGCTCGGTATGTGCGCATGTTTTTCAATATCAATAACCTCAAGGTAGCTGTCTTTTTTGAAGAACAAATTGGCGCCGCTACATAATATCGGCCTGAATAAGAATGTGCTTAATCGATTGGTATAATTTGCCAAGTAAACATCAATCTCCCCTAAGGATTCAAATAAATTTGAGGCGTGAAAGTACACAGGTAAAATAACCAAATCTGCAGATTCGCATTGAGCCAATTCTTCAAAGTAGTTGTTTGAAAAAGTCAGATCAGCATCCCAACATAATATATTTTCAGTGCGGGCATGTGACACCCCTTTATAAACGGCCCATTTTTTTCCTTGGTGTGAATGATCCAATGATATAACTTCAATTTTCGCATCGTCAATCTCATTAAATAAGCTGATGGATTGGTCTTCAGAGTGGTCATTGACAAATAAAAACTTAAAAGGCGTATCCGTTAGCGCTTTAATTTGTGAAAGCATTCTTTTCAGATTGTTATACTCGTTCCGAAAAGGAATTATGACGGTGAGCTCATTTGTTTTTATAAGGGGGCTTTTTAGATCTTTTTTTAATTGTATACGGTGATTTTGAATCCCATAAGTGATTGCAAGAAAAACAAGAAAGAGAATATAGGCCAAGAGAAACCCTTTATACCACAGCATGTTTTTTTTCTTTTTTAAGTAACAAAGTAGCGATTAAAACAGGTAGAATTTGATTGATGAGCCACGTTGCGAATGCAGCAAGAAGGATCGTTGGGCCTGCGATTCCAACTAAAGAAAGTATGGTGAGCGCAATCGTTTCTCGAACAATGATTTTTCCAAAGAATAATGATGGAGATAGGGTGATTGCTCCGAACATTAAGGCAATCCAGGGGATCAAACTCAGGTCAAAAGAAACGTTGAAGACCAATAAGGCAAGGAAAAATTGTATCACAAAAACACAGTATCTAAAAAGAGAAAGCGCCAATAATTGGGTTCGTAATAGCTTGGAAACAAGAATTAAATCTAATTGATTAAAAAAGTCAAGAGGTATTTTTTTTATGATGCGATCACCAAAAAAGTAAAGTAAAAAAAGGCTTAGATTGATACTGATTAAAGTAATAATTTCGAGTAAAGACAGGGTGTGTTGGTATAAAAAGAGGAATGCGAAGCCTCCAACTGCAATACTGATGATAAATTGAGAGGCATTGCTCATTAAGGTATTGAGAACGATTTCTTTTCGGTCCTTTTTTTCGAAGTAAAGCATTCTTCCAATAAAATTCCCGGCGTATGCGGGTGTAACCACACTTGAGATGATGCCCGATAAAAATGAATGCCAACAAACAGTATTTTCAACGTTCTTACTCCTTAAAACAGCTTTCCATTTGAGCCATTCCATATACCAATTCAAGGGCATAAACCCGATGAAAAGTATGGCGAGTTTGGTGTCTAAATTGCGAGGTAAAACAAATCCATGAGGGAAAGATTTTATTTTATTGAAAAGTAAAAACAATACAGCGCTAAAAACCCCTAATTTCATGATCAGGAAAAAAATCGAACGAAATTGTTTAGATTTAATCACTAAAATCTGTTTGAGTGTCTGAAGATAAGATAATTCTAGGAATTGACCCGGGTACGACTGTAATGGGGTACGGTTTAATTCACATTAAGCAAAATAAGGTGAGCATGATTAATTTCGGAATTATTCAGTTAAAGAAAATTGACAATCACCCGGATAAGTTAAAAAGAATTCTGGACCGTTTGAATGGTTTGATTATGGAGTTTAAGCCTGATGAAATGGCTATTGAAGCACCTTTTTTTGGTAAAAATGTACAATCCATGTTGAAATTAGGCAGGGCTCAAGGGGTAGCGATTGCAGCGAGCTTGAATCATAATGTCCCTTATGAGGAATATTCTCCACGTCGTATAAAACAGGCCATTACAGGTAGGGGTGGTGCTTCTAAAGAGCAAGTAGCTGCAATGCTTCAGCAGATTTTTCAGTTCGAGGAGATGCCCAAGTATTTGGATGCCACGGATGGTCTAGCGGTGGCTCTATGTCATCATTATTCAAAAGGTAAAGGGGAAAACAATAAGGATAAGTCAAGTAGCTGGGCTGGGTTTTTACAAACAAATCCTAAAAGATTAAAAAAATGAAGCTTATTGAAATATATACGGACGGTAGCTCTAGAGGTAATCCTGGTCCTGGCGGTTACGGCGTAGTAATGTCTTATCAGGAGAAGGAGAAAGAACTATCTCAAGGTTTTCGGAAAACCACAAATAATAGAATGGAGCTACTTGGTGTAATCGTTGCAATTGAGAGTCTGAAGACTCGAGAAATCCCGGTTAAGGTTTATTCTGATTCTAAGTATGTCATTGATGCGATTACAAAAGGATGGCTAGATTCCTGGATTATAAAAAGGTTTAAAGGGAAAAAAAACCAAGATTTATGGATGCGTTATCATGAGGCTGCCAAGGGATATAAAATAACGTTTCAGTGGGTTAAGGGCCATGCAGGGAATTCCAAAAATGAGCGTTGTGATGTTTTGGCTGTAGAATCTTCAAAGCTCAAACCATTGCTCATTGATCATGTATTTGAAGCCAACGAAGAAGATAAAGGATTATTCTGAATCAATAACAGTTACAAAACCATGAAGGTCTTGTTGCGTACCACCGAACATTGTCCCTGATAATTTATAGAAATAAACGCCGTCTTTACATTTTTCACTTCCATTATCTGTACCGTCCCAAAGAAGAATCCCCGTTTGATCGGTTTTGTCCCACATGACATTTCCCCATCTATTTAATATGAGAATATTGAAAGTTTTAAAACCTTCATAAGGAAGGTTGAATAGATCGTTCGCTCCATCACCATTTGGTGTAAAAACATTAGGGACCCAAATCAGTGGGTCGTTAATATTGATGAGAACCTCATAGCTGTCTGTACATCCTATATTGTCTGTAATGGTCAGTATAACTGGATATTGACCAGAAACACCATATGACGTGACTTGGTTTTCATTGCTTTCACTAAATATGCTTGTTCCATCTCCAAAATCCCATGTCCAATTAACAATCGTCGTGCTTGCTGCGTCTGAATCATCTTCAAAGGTTATGATATTGTTTTGGTCTGCTGGATTTGGGCTCGCTGTGAAAAATGCGTTAAGGCCATCGTCGCCAACATTAATTTCCGTTAACGGAATCATGACCTCACAACCTAAGTCATCAGTGATCGTAACTTCAGGTAAATAAGTGTTGCTTTCTGGGTAATTGTAAAAAAAGCTTAAGGTATCTTGGATTGAATTACCATCTCCCATACTCCAAGATATCGTACTCACATTGAGCGCGTCATTTAAAACAAAATTAGCACCTTGAGAACATTCACCATCAACCTGGAACCAAGTTGCAGTAGCGCTTGGACCACCAATTGTTAAATAGTCCGTCAGAAGGGTATCATCGGTACATCCATAGGCATCCGTTACCGTAAGATTCAATGAAAAGGTTCCAGGTAAAGCATATGTGTTGTTAGGGTTTTCTAGGATTGACTGATTGCCATTGCCGAAATTCCAAACCCATGATTGAATTGGACCATAGGACAATGAAGCATCATCATATTCACCAAATATAGGCGGACATACATAATCTCCATCTATATTTGTCGCAGCTCCACTAAAAGAGAATGAAGGGATTGCAGAAGGAATTGAAACAGTAATCAGGTTACTTAGCGTATCTGTGCAGCCATTCGCATCTGTAGCAATGAGACTCAAGTCATGTAAAATACTTGATGTGTTTTCAGGCACCGAGGCTTCGTTAAAAGCGGTGTTTAAATTGGGGTTAGTAGAAAACAATGTTCCGTCAATGAGCCATTCGTAGGTAATAGGGCTTAGACCATTAGAGGAGTTGGTTGCGATAATGTCCTCTCCGTTACAAATTACATTATCTACTGCGAAAAAGGCATTGGGTCTCGTAATTGTAATAGGTGTTAGTGCCGGCGTCGATTGACAGCCAAAAGCATCCGTTGCGATTAATTGGGCATAGAAGATTCCTACACCGTTGAAAACATGCTCAACTGAGTTCTGGTTATCCACAACAATCGCACTGGAATCATCTGTAAAACTAAAATCAAAAGATGTCAGGGGTAAGCCATTTAAGGAAATAGAATTGTTTTCGAAATTCACTAGAAAAGGAGCACAACCCAATGAGTTATCAGCAGAGATTACTGCAAATGGATTTGCCAGGACCTGAATAGGAAGCACTGTGGATGCCGAACAGCCAACGCTATTGGTTGCCGTTAAAGTAATGTCATAGATTCCAGCATTTTGATAAGCATAGTTGATTTGGGAACCCTCTTGTATTACATCTCCATTCCCCATATCAAATGACCAATCAGCCAAGGGATGCGGAGTTGGCGCGTCTGACCAGGTAATACTTGCGTCAAATAATTGAAGGGAATCTCCGGCGCAAATGGAATCATTCGATAAAGTGAATATAGGTTCGAGCATGGATATGTTTACCTCTTTGGTTGTACTGTCACTGCAACCCGTGGTGTAGTTATAAATCACTTGTTCTATTGTATAAGTGCCGTAATCATTATAGTCATGCGCATTATTCCCCATGTCAAGGTCGTCTAATTCTGGGTCGTCCATCACCGTGTTAACGGCACCGTCTCCCCACTTCCAAACCATCAATATGTCATCTGAGGCTACTCCATGTATGGCGTCGTCCGTCACCTCTACGGTCACCGGAAAACTATTCGGGTTACAGAATAAGATATCTTCTGGCTCAAATTTTGAAACGGGTGCATTGATGTATATCATTGAATCAACTTGGATTGAATCAATACATCCTCGGTAGTTTACTACTAAAAGGACGTCAAAATAGCCGGTGTCGCTTGTGAACTGATGTGTTGGATTTGCTTCAGTGGAGCCCCCATCCGTAAAGTCCCAATTGTAGGAGATCTCTGATGAGTCTGGATTGCTAGGGTTGGTTGTAACAAAAGAAGAAAATTCAAAGTCCTTTTTCACGCAATTTTCAGTAGTATCGACACTGAGGTCTATTGACAGTAGTTCTCCAACAGAGATATATTCAGAAAGATTAACTGTACCAGAACATCCGGATGCTGTTCCTATGGTTAGGTTTACGTCGTAAAGACCAATTTCATAAATTTGTTCAGGAGGGTTTTGGCCAGAAAAGGTATTTCCGTTGCCGAAATCCCATTCCCAACTATCTATTGGGTTTCCTGGATTTGGGGTAGATGATGTGTCACTAAAGATTACGGTTAGAGGGGCACAGCCTCCAGTAAAGTCTGCTTCAAAACCAGCTTCTAGGTCTTCAACGGTAATATAGCCCAATTCCGTAAAGGAGCCCGAGCAACCATTTGCCGTTGTCATACTAATACTCACGTTGTAGGAGCCTGCAGTAGTGTAGATCTGGGTAGGAGGGTTCTGACCACTAAAAGTAGCGCCATTTCCAAAAACCCAATTAAAGGTTTCTCCTATCGGAGATGTATTGATGAAGTTAATACTGGCTGGAGCGCAATCTGTAGTGATGTCTGATGTAAATGATGGGGTAGGCGTAGCCTCAACATTAATTTCTCCACCTATACTTCCTGAACAGCCCGAGGTTGTATTATTTGTGGACAATTGTATGCTATAGGTTCCAGCACCTGCAAAAGTAAAGGAAGGGTTCTCTTCGTTACTGCTTCCCAATCCTCCAAAATTCCATTCCCATTGATTCGCACCCGCTGTAGAATTATCCTGAAATTCAATTGTTTCACCGACACAAACAGTTTCTGGAAAAATAAAATCGGCTTGATAATTTGAGATGCTTATCGATTCAATTACAGTGTCCGCACATCCATTATCCGTATCCGTGACGATCAATGATATATCATAAGTGCCAATTGAGGTATATGTTTGGTCTGTTGGGCTTGATAGGTTTTCTGTATTTCCATTTCCGAAATCCCAAGCATAATTATAATTGGCTTGCGCACTGGAATTCATTTGAAATGAGAGGGTCAAAGGAATCGTACAACCTAAACCTAGGGGGCTGAAATCAGCATTTGGAGTCGGAAGTATGGTGATATAGCTACTTAATACTTGTGCGTCTACATCGCCATTTGCATTTGTTACTACGAGCGCTATTGTATAGGTTCCAGATAAGGCATAGGTGTGTGTTGTGGATTCTTCCGTCGAGGAATTACCATCTCCAAAATCCCAAACATACTCTTGGATTTCAGATCCGCCATTGGAGCTAGATGCATTCGTAAAGGCAATTTCTTCACCAACGCATGCGACCAACGGGCTCGCCGAAAAATCAGCTACAGGCGTCTGAGCAAAGTTTGATAATGAAATAATCAAACCTATTATAAGCAGAGTAAGTTTTAAAGCCATAGAGTGTTTAGTCCTATAAAGATATGAAATTGACGAGTCTTTTATACAATAAGACGCATCTGACTTAAATTAAAACGGAGGAGTACCATTTTTTTATTTCTGAAAATTCGCTCCCTTTCCTTGCTGCAAGATCAATTATTTGTTCATCATTTATTTTCCCTAATCCGAAATATTTTGAATCTGGATGCGAAAAATACCAGCCGCTAACTGATGACGCGGGCAGCATGGCGAGGCTTTCTGTTAAGGTGATTCCTGTAATAGAAGGGACGTCTAAAAGTGAAAACAAGCCTAGTTTTTCTGTGTGATCTGGGCAAGCTGGATAACCTGGGGCAGGACGAATTCCTTGGTACTTTTCTTTAATAAGCTCTTCATTAGAATGGTTTTCATCTAGTGTATAGCCCCAATATGTTGTTCGCACGGCCTTATGAAGGTACTCAGCAAATGCCTCAGCAAGCCGATCAGCAAGGGCTTTGAGGAGAATTGAATTATAGTCATCGTGTTCCGCTTCAAATTCCTCAATATATTTTTCAATACCTAGGCCACTAGTGACTGCAAAACCACCGATATAATCAATGTGACCATTTTCTTTAGGTGCAATAAAGTCAGATAGCGCCAAATTAGGTTGGCCCTTGGCTTTTTTTGTCTGCTGCCTTAAGGTTCGTTGAATGTATAGCGTCTCAGATCTCTTTTCATCTGAATAAATTTCAATATCATCTCCCACTGCGTTTGCTGGAAAAATCCCTATGACTCCTTTGGCTTTTAGCCAGTTTTCGCTAACAATTCGCTCGAGCATGGCTTGGGCATCCGCAAATAGTTTTGTGGCCTCTACACCAACAATTTCATCCTCGAGAATATTTGGGTATCTACCATGAAGCTCCCATGTCTGAAAAAATGGAGTCCAATCAATATAAGGTATGATTTTGTCAAGTGGTACATCGTTAAATGAGGTCACCCCAATTTGCTTTGGTTTGAAGATGGTTTGTGCATTGAAATCTAGTTGAAGTGCATTTGACCGAGCATCTTTAAGTGAAAGTAATTGCTTGGCTTTCATATGATTTTTATGATGCATTCGTACGCGGTCATATTCGGTAGCGAGCTTTTCAATAAATCCGTCTTTTTTATAGCCTAACAAACTTTCTGCAACGGTTACTGAGCGTGATGCATCTAGAACATGTACTGTTTGTCCTAAATTATAATGCTCATCAATTTTAACAGCCGTATGTACTTTAGAGGTCGTAGCTCCACCAATTAATAATGGCGTGCTTAGGTTTGCTCGTTCTAGTTCCTTTGCAACATGAACCATTTCGTCTAATGATGGCGTTATTAAACCACTGAGACCAATGATATCAACATTTTCTTTTAGGGCTACTTCAATTATTTTTTCGGCCGGGACCATGACGCCAAGATCGATAATCTCGTAATTATTGCAGCTCAGGACCACACCAACGATATTCTTACCAATATCGTGAACATCACCTTTAACTGTTGCCATTAATATCTTCCCGGAAGATTCTATTTTACCACCCTTTTCAGCCTCAATAAAAGGAAGTAAATATGCGACCGCTTTTTTCATGACCCGCGCAGACTTAACGACCTGGGGAAGGAACATTTTTCCGCTACCAAAAAGATCTCCAACAATATTCATCCCTGCCATTAGGGGACCTTCAATCACTTCTATTGGTCTTTTAAAGCTTTTTCGACATTCTTCTACATCCTCAATAATAAATTCAACGAGGCCTTTTGTTAGTGAATAAGAGAGGCGGTCTTCCACGGCTTGTTCTCTCCATGATAAATCAATTGTTTTTTTCTTGCCAGCACCTTTAACTGTTTCGGCACACTCCAGCAAGCGCTCGGTGGCATCTTCACGTCGATTTAAGAGCACGTCTTCGACAAAGGTCAGTAATTCTGGTTCAATATCTGAGTAAATCTCTAGCATGGTTGGATTCACAATCCCCATGTCCATGCCGTTTTTTATGGCGTGGTATAGAAAAGCAGAGTGCATCGCCTCCCGTACTTTTGTGTTCCCCCTAAAAGAAAAAGAAACGTTAGAGACGCCTCCACTGACGTGTGCTCCAGGAAGATTATCCTTGATCCATTTTGTTGCACGAAAGAAGTCTAAAGCATTTCCATTATGCTCTTCCATTCCCGTTGCTACTGGGAAAATATTAGGATCGAAAATAATATCTTCTTTAATAAAACCAACCTCTTGAACAAGTATATTGTAGGAGCGCTCACAGATTTCAATACGTCTTTCATAAGAATCGGCTTGCCCATTTTCATCAAAAGCCATGATGATTACTGCCGCACCAAAAGTTTTTATGATGTTTGCTTGCGCTATAAATTGGTCTTTGCCTTCCTTTAAAGAAATTGAATTTACAATTCCTTTCCCTTGGATGCATTTTAAACCCGCCTCAATGATTTCCCATTTCGAGCTGTCAATCATTACCGGGACTCTTGCGATGTCTGGTTCGGCAGCAATTAGATTTAAGAAGGTGACCATGGCTTCTTTTCCATCAATCATACCCTCATCCATATTGATATCGATGATTTGCGCACCGCCATTCACCTGCTCAAGGGCAACAGCTATAGCGGCTTCATAATCCCCGTCTTGAATCATTCTTAGGAATGCTCTAGAGCCAGTCACATTGGTTCGCTCTCCGATATTGATAAAGTTACTTTCGGCCGTAACGATTAAAGGCTCTAAACCTGAAAGTTTAAGGGTTGGTGTAGACATATTTTAAAATGCTCTAGGTTTGTATTTCGTCGCTAATTCCGCAATTTCTTCAATGTGTTCAGGTGTGGTCCCGCAGCACCCTCCAATGATGTTGACAAGACCTTCCTCTAAAAACACCTTAATTTGGGCTGCCATAAGCTGAGGTGACTCTTCGTATTCGCCAAATTCATTTGGTAACCCAGCATTTGGGTGTGCACTCACAGCAAATGATGTTTTGGCATTCAATATCTGTAAATAAGGGCGCATCATATTGGCTCCCAAGGCACAGTTTAATCCAATACTTAAAAGGGGAATATGCGATATAGATATTAAGAATGCTTCTGTAGTTTGACCCGTTAAGGTTCTTCCGCTTTGATCGGTAATTGTACCTGAAACCATAATTGGAAGCTCAATGCTTTCTTCTCGGAATATTTCTTGAATGGCGAATAGGGCTGCTTTTGCATTTAAGGTATCAAAAACGGTTTCCACAAGAAGCAGGTCGACACCTCCCTTTATAAGGGCACTGACCTGTTCTCGGTATGCCAACCTTAAGTCATCAAAGTTGACCGCGCGATATCCAGGGTCGTTGACATCTGGAGAGATAGACGCCGTTCTATTTGTTGGACCAATTGATCCAGCTACAAATCGAGGTTTGTCGGTATACTCGTTTGCAACTTCTTTGGCAATTTTTGCACTTAGGTAGTTAATGTCAAATACAGTATGTTCAAGATCATAGTCAGCTTGAGCTATGCTTGTTCCTGAAAAAGTATTGGTTTCCACAATGTCAGCGCCGGCATCAAAGTAGGCCCTATGAATCTCTTTAATGATCTCAGGTCTTGTAATAGAAAGTAAATCGTTATTTCCTTTTAAGGGTTTGGTATGCTGTTCAAAGGCTCCTTTTCGAAAATCGAACTCTTCAAGCTCGTGTCGTTGTATCATCGTGCCCATTGCGCCATCTAAGACCAATATTCTCTCACGCAATATAGATGTTATGCTGTTTTTCATGTATTAAATAAATTGAAGAGGGAGTGAGATTAAACTCTTGCTTATCTTTCGGTTTGTTACCGTTGGAATTGGCACCTTATTGAAATCGAACAGGTTGCCAAGGAGTCAATGGGCCAATCCCTAATCCTTTCTTCATAAGTCTATAAAAAGAACGTACTGTAAAATTAATCTAATTTATTTTTGAATGTAATATTCTAGATTTTTTTTAAGATGTATTCTTAAAAACATTGTGGTTTTGCCGTGTAATATAGCCCCGGAGCACTAAGAATATAATTCTTTAATTCAAGTTGGGTAAGTAAAGCTTGGATTTTCGAAAGCGCTAAGTCTGTTTTATCGTAGAGTTCATCAATGTGCACTCCTCCTGATTTTCTAATGGACTGCATTAGTGATTCTTCTTCATAGGATAATGGACAATGCTTTTTGGGACTCGAGGTCTTTTCCCAGTTCATGAGCTCAAATAAATCCATTGTATCTGTGATGATATGGGCTTTGTTTTTTTTGATGAGGTGGTTTCCACCTTGTAAAGCTTTGTTCATAATTGAATTTGGAATGGCCATCACCTCTCGGGAATAACTATTGGCTAGTTCAGCCGTGATCATCGCCCCCCCTTTTAAAGGAGATTCGATGACTATAGTTACATCAGCCAGTCCAGCAATGATTCTATTTCTTTGCGGAAAGCTATATTTATAGGGTGTTTGTGTGCAATGAAATTCCGACAATAGTCCTCCTCCGGCTTGAATGATTTCCTTGGCGAGTAATCGATTCTGATAAGGGTAAATCATTTGCAGTCCGTGGCCTAATACGGCAAGCGTTTCTACTTTATGATCCAAGCAGCTTTGGTGGACATGTGTGTCTATTCCGGACGCCAGACCGCTAACAACAACGATTTCATGACCAGATAGCTGTGAGATGATTTCATCCACTATATGCCTGCTATTTGGAGCGCATTTTCTTGTGCCAACCACAGCAACGGTCTTTCTGCTTTCTAGAGAGAGTTTACCTAATAAATTAAGTTGGATGGGAGCATCTTTGCACTCTTTGAGTTGGTATGGATAATTATCATCCATAAAAAACAGAGACCGAATCTTATGAGAGGCATTAAATGCATAATTCAAGTTAGCGAGCATAAGTGCGTTATCTCTTTTTAGGCTCTTTGAAGTTTTTATTGGGATACCGGATTTTTTTTCTAAATCCGAAAATGAACTTTCAAAAATTGAACTAAGACTATTTGTTTTATCTATCAGGATTTCAAGTTTTTTTCTACCGATTCCATGAAGGAGGCCTGAGGCCATTTTATATACTTCTGTTTGTTTATCCAAAATTTTATTAGTTTCGTTATAATTAAGATAATAAAAATTTAGATGAGATTTTACTTTCAATTCCTTCTTTTATTTTCTCTTTGTTTCACCTTTTCTTATTCCTATTCGCAAGTTCGCGGTGTTGTCAAAGATGTTAACACCAAAGAAGTTTTGGTTGGAGCGAGAGTTGAAATTATTGGTGGTCAACGCACTGCGAGTGATCTTAATGGAGAATTTGAGCTGACCGTGAATTCTTACCCAGCTTGGATTAAAGTATCTATTTCAGGATACATGGAGGATTCAATCAAATTAGCAACTCCAAGGGAGGTTTCATTTGGATTGTTTGAGCAGATTTTAGAAATCCGTACAGTCGTTGTTTCTGCAGGTCGAAGGCAGCAAGATATTGAGGATATAACTATTTCTATGGAAATAATAACTCCTGAGCTAATCAACAATAAGGGGTATTCAAACCTTGAGCAGGTGGTTGATCAAAGCCCAGGCGTTTATGCGATGGATGGTCAGGTGAGTATTAGAGGTGGGGGAGGTTTTGCCTATGGAGCAGGTAGTAGAGTTTTGCTCTTGTGGAATGGGATTCCAATGATGTCCCCAGACATCGGAGATGCAAAATGGAATGCGATTCCGATGGAACAAGCTTCACAAATAGAAATTATGAAAGGAGCATCTTCTGTCCTTTATGGGAGTGGTGCGTTAAATGGAGTTATTTCATTATCAGAGAAAGAACCGGGGCCTAAAGGAACTTTTAAAGCCAAGATTCAGTCGGGTTTCTATGACAACCCTAGACGTTCGAGTATGAAGTGGTGGGATAAGAATCCTACTTTTCATTTGGCGGATTTGTATTACGGTAAATCAAAAAAGAACATAGGATATACAATTGGCGCCAACGTGTTTATCGATTCAGGTTTTAGAAAAGAAGAAAACGAAGAACGCTATCGTCTTAACGGATCCTTTTATTTTAAGCCTGAAAAGAACAAATCCTTGAAAGCAGGATTAAGCTATAACCTTCAATACCAGGATGTGGGTGTGTTTGTATTGTGGAAAAATGACTCCATGGGGTACGAGCCTCAAGACAATACAATTGACCGACAAAAGTCATTGAGATTAAGTGTTGACCCGTATTTAAAGCTTTATGATAAGTACAAGAACAAGCATTCCTTTAAGTCGCGATATTATCTTGTGACAACAGGGAATACGGAGAACCTTTATGCCAATTCTTTAGCTGAGTTATATTATTTTGATTATCAATTTCAACGTAATATGGGTATTGGAAAGACGCTGACTGCAGGATTCTCCAATGCAAATAATAGGATTGTCAGTTGGGTGTTTGGTGATCATTTGTCTGAAAACGCATCTGCATATACTCAATTCGATAGTAAGTTTAATAAAATGGACTTCTCTTTGGGAATGCGTTTAGAATGCTACAAAATTGACACTTTAGATTTTGACTCTAACATTTATTTTAAATACTTAGATAAAGATGAAGATCTTGACTCTCTCGGGATTCCCGTGTATCCAATTTTTCGAGCAGGCTGGCATTATGAAATCAACCCTGCTTCCCATCTTCGAGCCTCTTTAGGTCAGGCGATTCGTTTTCCATCAGTTGCAGAGCGATTTGTGTCAACCTCTGTTGGTGGCTTGATCATTTTTAAAAACCCAGACCTAAAACCTGAAAAAGGGTGGGCCGGTGAAATTGGGTATAAGCAAATCCTAAAAGTTGGAGATTGGAAAGGTTATTTTGATGTAGCCGCGTTCGTTAATCAGTACAGCAATATGGTCGAGTTTACATTTGGAATATATAATCCCGATACAATCGTCCTTCAAGCTCAAAATCCAGATGAAATCGATTATATTTTAAATTGGGTCGGGTTTCAGGCTCAAAATGCGGAGAGAGCGAGAATTACTGGTTTAGAATTTTCTTTCAATAGCGTTGGTAAGATAGGAGACGTAGAATTGACATCGCTTATCGGCTATACCTATATGAATCCAATTAGCCTTAATCAAGATTCCCTATATCGGTTGACTTTCTCTGATACGACAGACCTTCTTAAGTATCGATTTAAGCATTTGGCTAAGGTCGATATACAGGCTACTTATAAGCGTTTTTTCCTTGGGTTTAGTTGCAGATACAATAGCTATATGAGAAACATTGATCGTGTATTTGAGGAGGACGTTGATCCTTCTCCTTCTGAGATCTTTATTTTGCCGGGATTGGATCATTATCGATCCGTCTACAATAAAGGATCTTTTGTTATGGATGCCAGATTCGGATGTAAAATAAATGATTCTATAAAAATGAATTTTATAGCGAATAACTTTTTGAATGCTGAATATGTTACAAGGCCAGGGGATATACAGCCGCCAAGGAGTTTTGTGTTACAGCTACAATTTCAATTTTAAACAACTTTGGATATGATAAAAATTCTACCTATTGTTCTTTTAACCTTTAGTCCCTTTTTTTATTGGGCTCAGGTATCAGGTATCGTTAAAGATAAAAACTCTAAAGAGTCCATCATTGGCGCAAAAGTTTATGCTTCAGATGGTAATAAAGCAATTACTGACTTTGACGGTAACTTTGTTTTAAAATGTGAGTCATTTCCCGTTACCATCATTACAAAAATGCTCCAGTATAATAATGATACACTCGTTATTACGAGCAAATCTGAATATCTTGGAGACATCAAGGTTTATTTAAGTGAGCCGATAACAGATTTGCAGACGGTTGTGGTTTCTGCAGGGCGTCGAAAGCAGGCCATTGAAGAGGTTCCTGTTTCTATGGAGATTATTAGACCAGAATTAATTGACAATAAAGGGATCACCAGTCTAGAGCAGGCTGTTGAGCAGACTCCAGGGGTCTCTACGATGGATGGCCAGGTAAGTATCAGAGGGGGTAGTGGGTTTTCTTATGGGGCTGGAAGTAGGGTGCTCTTGCTATGGAACGGGATGCCTCTTTTGTCCGGCTATGCAGGAGATACGCAGTGGAATGCAATCCCGATGGAACAAGCTTCCCAAATCGAGGTCATGAAGGGGGCTTCTTCTGTTTTACATGGTAGTGGAGCTCTTAATGGTATTATTGCATTAACAGAAAAAGAGCCTGGAACGACTCCGGAAACAAAACTAAAAGTGCAGTATGGCGTTTATGACAATCCAAGACGTGCGTCTTTACGATGGTGGGATACCAATCCTATGACTCAGCAAGTCGAGTTTTATAGAGGCCAAATGTTCAAAAAGATGGGGTATACCTTTTCAACAACGTTTTTTCATGATGGGGGTTATAAGGCAGGTGAGACAGAATACAGAGGTAGGGTGAGTGGCTCTCTCTATTTCCGTCCTCAAAAATGGAAAAAAGTTAAGGCTGGTATTGGTTATAATTATCAATTTCAAAAGACTGGAAATTTTATTATTTGGGAGAGTGATTCTTTGGGTTATATGCCGCAAGGGGGGCTTGATACAAGTAATGCCGCCTCAACATTAACGTATAATGTAGGCCATCGTTTATTTCTTGACCCGTATATTAAAATCATTGACAAGCATAACAATAGACACTCTTTTAAGAATAGAATTTATTATGTAAAAAATGCAATCTCGGGTTCAGAGGGCCAAAGCAGTGCGGCAACGATTTATTACTCTGATTACCAGTTTCAAAAGGAGTATGCAAATGGTTTTACCCTAACCTCTGGGATGTCTAATATTTTGAATGTGGTTAATTCTGAACTTGTTGGAGATCACAATTCTTTGAACGCTGCAATCTATACCCAAGTTGAACATCATATTGGCAAGCTTGATTTTACTGCCGGCTTGCGATTGGAGTATTTTGAAATGGATGGAAATAGAGGTGATAGTGACTTTACATTGCCAAATAAGGATACTACTACTGTTTTTTCGATGCCTTTTTACCCTGTAGCTCGTTCAGGTTTTCACTACCAATTAGCAGAGTATACGCATCTTCGAGCTTCACTTGGTCAGGGGATCAGGTATCCCGCAGTAGGAGAGCGCTATATAAAGACTAGTGTAGGAGCCTTAAATATCTTCCCGAATGCAGAGCTTGCACCAGAAATTGGATGGGCTGGAGAGCTCGGTTTTAAACAAGGTGTTCGTATTGGTGACTGGAAGGGAATGTTGGATGTTTCAGGTTTTATTAACGAATACAGAAATATGATTGAATTCACATTTGGATTCTACCATCCTCAAACGGGTGTAAACCTGGAGCCTGCACAGATTTCTGCGCTGCAAACAGAGGGATATTCAATTTACGACCTTGTCGGTTTTAGAGCGCAAAATGCAGAAGCTGCAAGGATTTCGGGAATTGAATTTTCCTTTAACAGTATAGGGAGTATAGGTGATTTTGAAATTGTTTCTTTAATAGGTTATACCTACATGAATCCAATAAGTCTCAATACAGACAGTGTCTATTTGGAAACGCAGTCCGATCCGTCAAGTAATATTTTAAAGTATAGGTATAAAAACCTTGCGAAAGCAGATGTAGAGGTGACCTACAAAAAGTATAGTGCTGGTTTTTCTATGCGTTATGGTGGGTTCATGAGAAATATTGACAAAGTCTTTGAGGATGAAATTGCGGGTATTTTTATTTTACCGGGACTCAAGGAGTATCGACAGGTTTACAACAAAGGAAGCTTGGTTTTTGATGCAAGATTGGGTTACAAGGTAAATGATAAATACCGCTTAGGTTTTATGGTGAACAATATGTTGAATTCAGAGTATTCTAGCCGTCCAGGGGATATTCAGCCTCCTCGAAATTTTGCAGTTCAAGTTCAAATGAAGTTTTAAATGCGTGTATTAGCCGTCATCC
>CAJJCU010000102.1 GCA_905182775.1 uncultured Flavobacteriales bacterium | reverse complement strand
CCTACAGATAAATTCAAAATATTTTTAAGCTTTGTTTCCATTTGAGAATAGGCAGAAACATTCAAAATTCTGTTATTCGGTGTGCCAGAACCGACATAAATATTTGCAAAGGAATTTGTGTACGTAGACGTTAGGCCACCTACAAACTCTAGGTTTTTAAACTCCTTGTATTTCTTTTTAAACATATAATCACCGTAGTAGGTAGTCGCTAAATTAGACTGATTGGCACTCATCTGATTGTCTGCACGTAATATTCGTCCTCGCAAATAATGCTTGCCATTACTTTGTGTAAATAGATTGACAAAGGGATCTAAATTAAAAATGAACTGATCTTGTAAGAATATTGCGCCAGGATAAGCCCTAAAGAGCCCTGAGGAATCATTTAACCAAGCCAAGGGCATGTTGGTATGCATCTTCATAAAATTACCATTGAGACCGTAGTTTAAGCCCTTTATCTTTTTGGAACGGTACCTTAAGTTAAAATTCACTCTAGCTCTTTTAGAAACCAAATCATTTTCCGAAAAATTTGTGATGGTATCAGGGAAAATAGTCGCGACTAATGAGTCGGTTCTAGGTGGCCCAATGTATCCGTGGTCGTAATTAATATTCCCTCCAATAACAACATCTAAATTCCCGAACATCTGAGAATGAAGAAAGTTGGCTCCAGCAATTAATGGGGCTTGCCTCCACCAATCTGCATCGGGGTGGCTTGGCGTTGCATAAACACCGCTATATACATTGATTTTAGTTTTGGGCTTGGCCGATGGATATGCTGTTCGGATATTGATTGATCCTGAAAGTGCCGAGCTTCCGGATAAAACAGAGGCGGCACCTTTAATAACTTCAATTTGGCTAATATTTTCGACCGGAATAAAACCCCACTCTGGACGGCCAGCATCCCCAGAAAGCATTGGCATATCGTCAACTATAACAGCTACTTTTGAACCTACACCAAACGTGAAGCCACTCCCACCACGGATTTGAGGTTCGCCATCTAATATATTTAAACCTGGAGTTTGATCTAAAGCAGTCTCAATACTCCGTGTATTTTTATTTTCAATTAGCTCAGGCTTCAAGACAATCATGGATACTGTTTGCTCCTCAATTGGTTTGTCAAACTTACCCACCTTTACATCGACCTGATCAAATTCTTTTATGTAAGAGTAAAGAGTGAAATTGACCTCTTTTACCTCATTTTCATTTAATTGAAAAGAAATCGTGTCGGATTTCATTCCTGTATACCTACAGATGAGTTTACAGTTACCTGGGGGAATCGAAAGCTCATATGCGCCATTCTCATCGGCAATAGTTCCCTTAGTTATATCTGATCGATAAATCACAGAAGCTCCCAAAAGCACTTCGCCACTAGCATCCTTAACAAGCCCTTTTACCTTTGATTCATTTTGGCTATGCCCTACAAAAAAAACAAAAGTGAATAAAAAGAAGAAGAATTGCTTCATTAAATTAGTGTGCTATGAACTTAAAACTTTTTCTATCTGTCATGACTATGTACATACCGGGATTCAAGTGTAAACCCTTCATCGTATTCATAGGTGATTTTTGAACGAGGACACCAGACGTTGTAAAGAGCTCAGCATCAGAATTTGTATTAAAATCATCAGAGAACGAAAGTCCTTTTTCACTATAACTGACCCATAAGTCTAAACTGTTCTCACCTAAGCTTGATGTGTTGTAAATAAGCTCGACATCATCGATAAAGACAGCGTCTCCATCCGATCCTCCACCCGGAGTCTTGTTTGTTGTAAAGGTGACCAGTATAAATTCTGGTGTTTGTGCAGCTCCTGCAGATTCAAAAGGAACAGATTTTCTTTCCCAACCATTGGTGATGCCGTAGTTAAGACCAGCCGCGGCAACAACATGAGGTTCAGAATCATTATCAATAGGGTCGTGCAGCTCATAATCATCATGAATCACTGCATGAATCCTTGCTGAATCCGTATTGCTACTCGCTTGAAATTTCACCCAGAAAACAATTGAATCAGGTAGGTCTGTAAGCACCTGAGAGAAATCTGAACTTGACGTTTTTGAATAATTAAAGTTATCTGAGCTGTTCGCCGTTGAGCTCCCCATATTAATTTGACCCAAAGTTAAATTCCCATTAGCAATAATACCAAAAGTGCTTTTTGAATAAGCACGGGCACTAAACATACCATCCGAATCCATAGGAGTATCAGAAGATCGCTCCACCTGCTGTGAACCAAATAAGGATAGGCCACCGGTTGCAGACATGAAACTATTCCAATTGCTTGGCTCTTCTTGGCTGGATCCCAAATCATCCCATTCTTCCATAGATCCATTGTCAATTTGTTGACTAAAAGAAGAAAAGATAAGAAATAGAGAAAGAAAACTGAGGTATACTTTTTTCATAAACAAATATTTTACGTTTAAACAAATATAACGAAATACTCTTATGGTGCTCCAATTATCAAACAGCGCTCGAAACTCTTATAAAACATATGTTTATTGTCAATCAATATCAAAAATCAATTGCTTAACTTTATCCAAATTTTAATTCCCTATGGCGCAACAATTACCAATAATGGAAAGCTTCTTAACGATTCAAGGGGAAGGGTTCCATTCTGGAAAGCCTGCCTATTTCATAAGAACAGGTGGCTGTGATGTGGGTTGCGTATGGTGTGACGTTAAGGAAAGTTGGGATGCGGAGAAGCATCCAACAAAAAGAATTGAACTACTTCAGGAGGAAGCCCAAGAAAATCAAAGCGAGTGGGTCGTCCTCACAGGAGGAGAACCCGCTATGTATGACCTTGACCCTCTTGTTGAAAAGCTACACGATATTGATCGATTGGTAGCCATTGAAACTTCAGGGTGTTATGAATTAAAAGGCAATGTTGATTGGTATACTTTTTCTCCTAAAAAATTCAAGAAGCCTTGCAATGAAGCCTATGAAAAAGCCGATGAATTGAAAATTGTTATTTTCCATCCCTCTGATTTCAAATGGGCCCTAGAGCATGCTGCTAAAGTCGGCGAAAACTGTCATCTTTACCTGCAACCGGAATGGTCGAAGAGAGATACATTAATGGAACCAATCATTGAATTTGTGAAGCGTAACAAAGGATGGCGTATCTCGTTACAAACACA
>CAJJCU010000101.1 GCA_905182775.1 uncultured Flavobacteriales bacterium | reverse complement strand
TTATATTTTCTGATTGAATGGTGATGAGGTTTGCCGTTGGATTGGGATAGACGTTTATAACACTATAAATATTGTTTTGAATTCCCACGGTACTGATTTGAATACACAGTGAGGTATCAGAACAATTGTTTTCAGTCACAATTACCGCAAAATTACTGTTGTATCTGGCAGAAAAACTTTGATTCGTTTCTCCATTGATTGCTTCGTAAGTATTGTCGCAATCTAGCCACTGGTATTGTGCGTTAGATGTATTGGATTGTAGGGTAAGATCATCTATTTGTGTTATTTGCGCATCAACATCATGTATCGTCAAATCAAGCGTTACCGTGCTATCGCATCCAAACTGATTTGAAAGAACGATAGTCGGTGTGTTTGTAGATTCAGTATAGTTCACACCATCCATCCAGATATAAGAAGCACAAGCCTCGTGTAGGTCTATGCCATTATTTCAGCTTCACAAAAGGTAAAATATCATCAAAAGATATCTTTATGCTCGACTCGCCAACCCTATTTCTACAATGGTTTAATACACCTCGGTTACCCATTGCAAATGTTAAACCTTCTGTATCGCCATCTATTATGTACACAAGACTTAAGTCAAAAAAGAATTCGTTGTTCTCAAAACATGATTCGTTTTCTGACATTAATTCATTGTACATAGTTTTAAATTTTTGTTCAAAGAATCTAGATGCATCGTCGTAAGCATGATATATTTCATCAAATAATAGTAGTTTATTATCGTAGTCGAGGTTATAGAGATATACCTCAACATCTCGACTACCTGATCTACGATTATATTTAGATTGAATTATATATTCTCCCCATCTGCATGTAGTTACCATGTAATCGTCTTCATCTTCGTATTCACAATCTATGCTCTTATACTTTTCTAATAAAAGTCTCTCCTTTTCACGATTTGCCTCTAGTATTTTCCAGCTCGGAGAAAAATCGTTTAACATGATTTGCCATTTATCGATTTTCGCTATTGCATCAATGATAAGTTCCTCACTCGATAAACCGTTAAAGTCTGGAAAGAAACGGGAGCTAATTGGATTCAATGTGGCAACGTTTACTAGTTTTTTAGTTTTAGCCAGATAGAATTTTGAAGAGTCAATATAGTTGTAATATTTCGACTTAATCTCAGCATTGTTTTGTTTAATATCATTGTCATGGTATATTGTATTCCCATAATAGATAATTCCAAGCCAATAATTTGCTTTTAGATTATTTGGGTTTATTTCTAAAAAGTTTCTTAAAATGGGTTTAACCTCCTTAAATTGTTCAGATGAGATAAGAGGGTAAATATCCTTATTGAATTTAATTTTCTTTTGACCGAAACTAAATGTGCACAACAAAACGAACGTAATAGTTAATATGTTTTTCATTATTTTGTTAATACTAAGTTGTCATTAATATCTCTCTGATCTGCAACAATGACAATCTTCTTAGAGGTATAAGTTTCTATATAGAGATTTGTTGCTTTGCGACCACCTTCACTTACCGTAATTGACTTACAGTCCTTACTTAGTTTGTAATTACCCAACTTTTTCCATGAGGTCTTGTTTTTCTTTTGCGCATACCATTCTCCATTTTTTGAGAATTTCATTTTCCCCATACTACGGCCAGCCTTTGAAGAATTCCATGTCCCGAGTATAAATGTCTTTTTATCGACTTTTTTAGGTTGTTTTATTTTTTTTATTTCACTTATGACTTCAGTTTTTTTTATGGATTTATTCTCTTCGAGTGATGAGTCTTTTTGTATTTCATTCGAATTAATTTCTGCACTTTTATTTCTTGATGCGTCATTTTGTTCATCTGAATTAGTACAGGATGCTAAGTAGAATAACATCAAAGGCATTAAAATTTTGTTTTTCATATTCTTAAGTTTTATAATTGATAAAATAGAATTTGATCTTGTAAGTGAGAGACTCAAAAAAAACTTATTTAGTTTTGTACCGTGAGAGTGATTTTGCCCTGTTTGTGCTATTTGATTTTGTTTTTCAGCTCCAGTATGCGTGCCCAAAACCCACAATCATGGAAAGATCAATTTAAACTAGGTTCCTTTGAATCTCTTGAAAAAGAATTAGATTCAATCATTCAGACCAATCGCCCTGAAAAACATGATGCCTTACAAATACTCGGTGATCTCTATAAGGTGAGGGGGGATATTGAAACGGCATATTTCTATTGGAAACAATCTGATTCAGTGTTAATAAGCAAAGCACCGGGACTAGATTCCAAAGCCATTGAATTGGCACATTTAAGTAATTTCTATTACGAAAAATTTAATCCCGAATTGACAAAGCTTTATAATGATTCATTAATTAATATTGTTTCGCAATTAGAAAGTTTTGCAATAGAATACTGCTGGATTTGGAATGTAATCGCTCAGTCGAACAAGCTTCCTTTAGATAAAAAAAACGGTGGGATTTTGCTTCAGGAATATGACGAAATGGTTTTTCCTTATTACCTAAAAGGAATAGAAGTTTATAAAAGTGATCCGGAGTTTTTATTTGATTTGGCTCAAACGTATCATCTCTATGCAAATGCCCATGTAGATTTGGTGCATGTTTTTAGCTATAATGATCGAAATTCTTTGCTTGTAAGTAAACTTGAACAGAAGGCCAATATATTATATGATAAGGCTATTGCAATTTATAAGACCCTTTATGGTAGTTATCATTATGAGATTGCACGCATTGGATATGTTAAGGCGCTTTTGTATCAATATGCACATCCGAATCCTGACCCTATTGAATTTGAAAATACAATTAATTTATTTGAAACTGCACTCTCAGTATTCAATATAAAGGAAGCCTCAAAGGTACTCAATATTTCAGAAGCATTAGGTTGTGTAAAGCAATACCATCGAGCGCTTTATCAAGAATACCGATTAACGTCAAATCTAGAATTAAAGGGCAAACAAGATTCCATTTTTAATTTATCAAACAAGCTTTGGGAAGTTGGACTTCATTCGTTCCAAACAAATAATCCCAATCAGTTGATTTCTCTTTATGGTCTCTCTCCTTTTTCCGAGCGTATTTATCAACTCTACTATGAGTATCAGGTTATGGGGGTTGGTAAGTTAGATACTGTTTTTAGGTGCCTACAGCAATTGAAATACCGAGATAAAGCACATCAGGATCAAACAAGACGATTAGAAGTGTATAGTGTTCATGAGGTACAACAGAAATTAAATGCAAAACAATGCTATATCGCGTTCGCAATTATTCCAGAGCCTTTTGCTTTGTTCATCTCAAAGGACAATATCAGATTGAAACCAATAGATATAAAACGTTCTGAGATTCAAAGCTTTTCACAATCAGTAAAACAAATGGATTTCGATACATATGTTGCGCATGCAGCGGAGTTGTATGAGAAAATCACCGAGGATATTGATCTTCAAAAGTTTGAGGAGCTGATTATTTCACCATCAGGATGGTTTAATGAAATTCCTTTCCAGGCCTTACTCGTTTCAAATTTAGAAGTAAGCCATAATGATTATAGAAAATTAGATTATCTCATAAATCATCTAGAGATCAAATATGTTTTTTCGGCTAGAGATCTTGAACTTAATAGGACCAAGGAACGAAAATGGAATATTGATCTCTTTTTACCCGATTATAAAAATGAAATGGCTTTGCCTTTTGCGCAACGTTTTGGAAAAGGTTTTGATTATGCCTCAACTCGTTTCTATGGCAAGGATGCCAATAAGAGTCGTTTTTTAGACAGTAAGGCCTCTATTTTACATTATTCTGGACATGGAAAAGGGAGTAGTGAACAACGCGAATTCTCTCAATTGTTGCTAAATGAGGGTAATATCGAACTACGTGACATCTATTCTTCTAAGCTACAAAGTGATTTAGTAGTTCTCAACGCTTGTTCATCAGGAAAAGGTGTGTTCAATGCTGGAGATGGAGTGGATGGTTTTCCACGAGCTTTTTACATGAAAGGGATCGCTCAGGTGCTTTCTTCATTTTGGGACCTAGACGATCGGGCTTCACACCAGGTGATGGAAACCTTCTATAGAAATCTTTCAGAAGGTGAGGGTTCTAATGCTGCCCTTAGAGGGAGTCAACGTGCCTTCATTTCGAACGCAAAAAACAGTAGTCAAGCAGCACCTTATTATTGGGCTGGACATCAATTGTATGGTTTGGAACAGAGATTTGAAAAACAAGTTGATTTGGGAGTAGAGGAGCAGGGAATCGGATTCTGGTGGCTATTTGTGATCCTAGCGAGCTTGTCAGCTTATATTTTCTTAAGAATACGAAGCGCCAAATCATGATGCTTATGATTTTTGTCCCTACGTATCTTATTTAATATTTTTTTAGCCTCAATTTTATTGCCATCAAGAAACTCTAAAAGTGCAAGGCGGATTTCAGCATCTTCAAAGAATATAGATGGTTTGGATACTTTTGATAAAAACTGAGCTGCATCCTCATAATGTTCCAATTGATAAAGGGATAAAGCCGTGAAATATTTAGCTGTATCGGAATCAAATTTATTTAAAAGAGTGATGGCTTCTTCCCATTTCTCAAGCTTAAAAGCATTCATTCCGGAATGATACGTGTTTGATTGTCCCATACGAACGGGTAATCCCTCCTCATATGGCCAAAGCTCAGAAACCATTTTTCCATGATTCGCGTTGTTGTAATAAATCCCAAAAACCAATGTAACACCGGCTGCTAAAGATATACATGCAGTAATTATCCCCTTTCGATTTGTTTTCCCTGTTTTAACTTTTGCATCAAGACTTTCATCAGCTTCTTTTAGTCTTTGTTTTAAATATTCCTTTTGAAAATGTTCCTTGATACCCTTTTCAACAGCAAGGTATTGATCGTAAAACGACTTGAATTCTGAGTCATAAGAAAGCCTAGCCTCAAATTCAAGACGCTCTTTGTCTCCTAAAACATTAGCTGTGTAGTCCTCGAATAACGATATGTGTTCTTGAGGAATCATAAGACCAATATTTTAGAGAGTTTATTCAATTCAATCATCAGCTTTTTCATGCACACCGATTTCTTTGACTTGGCGGTATCTGAATTTTTGTAATTTAACTCTCGTGCTATTGAGGGCATGTCATATTCTTTGAAATAATATAATTTTAATAGTCTTTGACAGTCAGCAGGTAAATTAGACATCGCGATGGTGATGTCTTCAAGTTTATATTTTATTTCTTGATCCTGCATATAGTCTTGGCTTTCACTGTTTATCAATTTAGTGTCCTCAAGGTAAGTTTGACGTCGGTCGCGTTTCAAGATATTGATGATTTTATATTTAGCAATCTGAAACAGATAGGTCTTTATACTTGAATTTAAAACTTCAAGTTGACCTGATTGTATATTTTGGTAAAAGTCAATAATTGCGTCTTGAAAGACGTCTTTCGCTAACTCGTCACTTATTGAGTAATGTCGTACACTCCAAGCCATAAATTCATCTCGATACAAGGTGTAAGTATCAACTAGCGCAGCTTCGCTTCCTGCTTTTATTTCTTGAATAACTCTATTGTCTTTTTCGTACATCTAGCTCTAATGTTTATAGCGAAGTCTCAAAAGTATAATTATTCAATCATATAGAATGAATTCGAAGTAGTTTGTATCTTTCTCCAGCCTCTAAAATTAGATCTTAGAGGCATCCTTCTTGCTTGTCCAATAAGCTCTTGAGATAGAAAGACTGTGTAATTCCACTTTTATATTCTTTGTTACTTTTTATGTAAAAGGAACTTGGAATGATTCCATCTTCCAAAAGCAAAGTTCCGTTGTTTAATTTTTAGGTATAACTCAAAGCGTCATTTGATCAATCGAATTATTATTAATCATGAATTGGAAAAAAATCAAAAGAAGAGGTGAAATAGTCAAGGTGTTTTTAGACCCTAGGTAAACAAATTCTACAGGCAATTCCGCAGTGAACTAAAAAACCCTTGACGAATCTACCGACTGTCAAGGGTTTTAGGTTTAAGTTGTGGTACCTCCAGGAATCGAACCAGGGACACATGGATTTTCAGTCCATTGCTCTACCAACTGAGCTAAGGTACCAGCCTTAAGCGGAGGCAAAAATATGAATATTTTAGTTTAGAATGCAAATAATCTTTAAAAATATAGGGTTACTTGTATCTTTGTGTCATGTTTAAAGCACAAAAGTCATATTTCATAGTCGATGCAGGCAATACTTCGATTAAAGTTGCTTTGGTCGAAAATCAGAATATTGGCACGGTTCAACGGGTTCAAACTTGGGATGAGGTACTGAAATTAGTAAAAGATAGGCATGTTGTTTTGGCATCGGTCTTAGGATCTGAGGTCCACAGCTTACTTCAATTAAATACTGCTTCAGTTTATCAGATTACTTCAGCATCGAGACTGCCTTTCAAAAGTGCTTATACTTCGATGGATACAGTTGGGGTAGACCGATTGTGTAATGTGGCGGCTGCAAAGCGCCACTTTTTAGATAATAATACCTTAATTATTGATATAGGAACCTGTGTAAAATTTGATCTTTTATCTTCCGAAGGGACTTATCTTGGCGGGTCGATTGCTCCTGGTATTGAATTGAGGTATCGTTCTCTCAATGATTATACAAATAAGCTTCCTCTTCTTGATTTTAAAGGGGCTGTACCCTTAATTGGTCAAAATACCCAGTCATCTATACATTCTGGTATTATAAATGGAATGAGCAATGAAATACAAGGTATGATTTCTCGTTATGAGATAGACTTTGATCAGCTTCAGGTTTTTATTACCGGCGGAGACGCTTCTTATTTTGATTTCCCTCAAAAAAGTAACATCTTTGCAAACAAAAATTTAACACTCGAAGGAATTGTTGAAATATATAAAATACATGCGTTATAGTTTAACTTTTGCTCTGGGATTTTTATTAAATGTGTCATTTGCCCAGGTGACTACGAGCCATCCTCTTTCATCCTACGGAATAGGGGAGACCAATACGGGGTCCAACGCCATTACATCAGCTTTAGGAAATGTAAACAGTGTTTGGATTGACTCTACCAATGTTAACTTTTATAACCCTTCTTCATATTCTCGATTGAGCAAAGGAAATACATTGATGTCTCTTGGTATTGAGTCACGATTCTCTTTTTATGAGCAACAAGGTGTTTCTGAATTTCGTACTGCATCATTGATAGATCATTTCTCATTGGCATTTAAGACGTCAAAACGAAGTGGTTTGACATTCGGTCTTAAGCCCTATGCTAATTCTGGTTATGAATTTAGTCAGTCTACTTTTACTGGGATTGATTCAATACTTTATACTTATTCAGGTAACGGAAATATTCAGGATGCTTTTCTAGGTTTTGGGTTTGCACCTATAGCCACAAAAAATAGTCATTTGTCTATTGGTGCAAATGCAGCTTATTTATTTGGTTTTGTAACGAATGAACGTCGCAGTGAACTTATAACCGGTGGAACAAGTCAAGGCGGTTTATCTTCAGATATAACAAGGGTTTCTTCTTTTCATTACCAGTTAGGTGCCCATTTTGAGCAAAAAATAGCGAAAAGTCATTCTTTGCTTATTGGATTTACAATGGATCCTGCTCAAAACTTTAATAGCAATATAGAAAACAGCTTATTTTCAGCTTCAAATATTGGTTCTCCCTCTATTTATGATACTGTTTTTTCTGTCACATCTGAGGGATCGATTCGGGCATTGACATCCTATGAAATAGGATTGAAATATAAGTTTTACTTCAAAGCTACCAAGAGAAAATCAACATCGAGAAGGCCAAACTTAACTCTAGCCGCTTCATATAAGTCTAACCAGGGGCTTGAATCTTCGTTTGATAATGGAGACGAATGGACCGTTGGTCCTTCTGATGCATTTTGTTTTGGACTAAGTTATTCTCCTGAAACGAAGTTGTTTGAAAATGTAGCAACTTTGAAGATGTTCGAGAAATTAAATTACAGAATTGGGTATTATCATCGGAATCTCCCAGTTTCACCAGATGCTGCATCTTACACGGATCGTGGCACGACATTTGGAATTGGTATTCCTATACTGGCTCAAATGTCATTGTCTTCATTGAATTTGGCTTTTGTTTTAGGTCAAAAAGGGACGGGACAAGAGGCGGATATTGAAGAGCGTTATATAGGATTTAAATTTGGTGTGGTCTTTTCACCTTCCAATTTTGAAAAGTGGTTTAGAAAAAGAAAATTAGATTAAATAGACATGAAAAAGATAGGATTAGGAATAGGATTTGTTTTTATGATTTCGTTGGCCTTTAGTCAATTAGACTCAGTTGGCGAATTAGAATGTAAAAGAATGCAATTGTTTGTCGGACAAGAGCTAAAGCTTAAGGATTATGCGAGGGCATCTATGTATTACCTCAAAGGGGAAAAAATTTGTGGAGATTATGATGCTAAGAAATATGGCAACATGATTCAAACATTGCGAAATGCAGTTGCGACAGAAAAAGACAAAGCCGTTAAGAAACTATATATTGATACTTTAATTTCAGCATATGACCGAGCGGACGCGAAAGGGTTTTTAGATTCAAAAGACGCTTCCAAAAGAGCACTTTATATTCTCCAGTCTTCGGTGCCGAATCGTGTAAAATCAGATTCTTTATTTACGGTAGCTTTTGAAAAAGGCAATCAATTTAAGGACTCTCAGCTTAGTTATTACTATTACAACTTGTATACGATGTATACGAAGTCAAATGATGCTCAAAAAGAGCGTTATAAGAAACGTATGATTTCTGATTATTTCACTTTATCACGGAAGATTGAAAAGGAAGGATTCAAG
>CAJJCU010000100.1 GCA_905182775.1 uncultured Flavobacteriales bacterium | reverse complement strand
TTGGACTGAGTATCGTTAACAATGTTTTGAAAGAGCACCGTGCTCATATTATTCTGGAATCAGACGAATCGCTCACAAAATTTATAATTACTTTTGATCTATGACCGAAATGAAGTGCGCTGTGGTTTGTGTTGACGATGATCCTTATATACTCCAAATGTTAGGGTTTCAGTTGTCCAAAATCATGGATCAGTCTTATACCTTAATAGAATATTTTACAGACCCTAATCAGGCGATTGAAAATATAGATGTTTTGATTGCGGAAAATATAGAGGTCATCTTTGTAATGGTGGACTACCAAATGCCTAAGATGACAGGCGCTGAGCTTGTTCGGGTCCTCAAGGAAAAATACCCAGAACTAAAATGCGTCATGCTTTCAGGACAGGCGAATAGATCTTCAGTTGATTCATTGAAGTCAGAGAACCTCTTAGAGGAATTTATTGAAAAGCCATGGAATGAAGATGAATTATTCAAAACACTTCGTCCATTTATATCTCATCCCAAATAATTTAATTTCATGAAAACCATATTGATTTTAGGAGCAGGACTTTCCGCTTCTTCGATGATAAGATATCTGCTAAATTCCTCAACAAAGGAAGATTGGCAAGTTAGAATAGTAGACAGAGAGCTAAGTCGTGTAGAAATGCTTATTTCGGGCTACCCGAATGCACAAGCATTATCATTTAATGCGCTTGAAAGATCGGAACGAATCATAGAGATAGAGCGGGCTGATTTAGTTATTTCAATGTTGCCAGCACGCTTTCATGTTGAGATTGCTCGTGATTGTATCGATTTGAAAAAGAACCTGATTACGCCTTCCTATATTTCAGAGGAAATGCGCGCTTTGGACGCAGAAGCTAAAGCTGCTGGTATCGTGATTATGAATGAGATTGGAGTAGATCCCGGGCTTGATCACATGAGTGCTATGAAAATCATTGATCAAATTAAAGACATAGGCGGAACATTAAATAGCTTTAAGTCCTTTTGTGGAGGTCTTGTAGCAGAGGATTATGACGATAATCCGTGGCGTTATAAATTCACTTGGAATCCAAGAAATGTAGTTCTTGCCGGAAAGGGAGGGACAGCGATGTTTCAGGATAACCATGAGTTTAAATACATACCATACAACAGGTTGTTTGATCGTTTGGACCGGATCACAATCCCTGGTCATGGGAAATTTGTAGGATACCCTAATCGAGATTCACTTTCTTACAAAAAGACCTATGGTTTAGAGGGAATCGCAACTTTGTATCGAGGGACCTTAAGAAGGCCTAACTTTTGTAAAGGATTTAATGTCTTTATAGAGCTTGGTATGACAGATGACGCATTCCCGATGACCAATGCTGAGAAACTCAGGCCTCGAGACTTTATAAATGCCTTTTTGCCATTTATTCCAAATCTTTCTATAGAACAAAAGTTTAAATATTTTTTAAGAGAAGATCGGATGTACCTTTACGACCAATTTGAATGGTTGGGTGTCTTTGATGCCGACACTGATTTTGGATTTAAGGATGCTACACCCGCGCAGTTATTAGAGAAATTAATGGTTCGAAAAATGTCTTTATCTAAAGACGATAAGGATATGTTGGTGATGTACCATGAATTTGAATACAAGCACGAAGGAAAAGCAAAAAAAATAGTATCCTCAATGATAAATATTGGCGAAGACCAAACTTATACAGCAATGGCGAATACGGTAGGTCTTCCCTTAGCAATATCGGCAAAAATGATTTTAAATTCGGATATAAATTCGAAAGGAGTTACCTTACCCATACAAAAAGAAATTTATGAACCTATTCTTACCGAGCTAAGCGAATATGGTATCGTTTTTAACGAACAAGAATTAGAATTAGAAGAAAATGTCTAAAAAACAAGAAGAAAATCAAATGAATATTGAATTGTCTGAAGAGATGTCTTTAGGAGTTTATTCAAATTTAGCAGTAATAACCCATTCGCCATCTGAGCTCGTATGTGACTTTATACAGATGATGCCAGGTATGCCTAAAGGTAAAGTACGATCAAGGGTAATCATGAACCCTCAAAATGCCAAAAGATTTTTAAAGGCCCTTCAGGACAACATGAAGAAGTACGAAGAAAATTTTGGTACTCTTGAAGATCCGAAGACGGAAATCCCTCCGATGAATTTCGGTACACCAAATACAATGGCTTAGCGTAATTATGCTTGCCGTTTGCATACCCGTTTATAATCAGGATGTAAGCCATCTTGTAAAAGATTTGTTATTGCAAATTAGCAAGCTCGATACCGAGGTGTCTATTATTGTGATTGATGACTATTCGTCTTCACACTTCCAAGGTCAGTACGATTTGTTTCCCGAAGCTGTTGAGGTAGTACGACTACCTCAAAATATTGGAAGAGCGAAAATTCGAAATGCATTTTTAGAACATACGAAGGCCAAATACTTATTGTTTTTAGACTGCGATTCTCAAATCATTAATCCTGACTTTCTTGATTTGTACCTTGAGCGAATCAGTAAAGATGCGCCAAAATTGTTGTTTGGGGCAAGTGTTTATCAGCTAGAAAGACCTAATAGAGCGCATCGTTTGCGATGGAAATACGGAGTATTCAAAGAAAGCAAGGGGTATTCTGAAAGATTGAAAAATCCAAGTTTGTCCTTTAAAACAAATAATTTTCTAATCGAAAGGGATACGCTTGCGGTAAATAGATTTAATGAGAAAATTATAGGTTATGGGCATGAGGATACCCTTTTTGGGTTTCAGCTAGAGCAAAATGAAATAGCGATCACGCATATAGACAATCCCGTCTTAAATGCTGTTATTGATACGAATCGTGATTTCTTAAATAAAACCGATGAGGCATTGCGCAATCTTTTCCATATCTGGGAACTAACAGATTTTAACTTGAAACTTTTAGCTCGAATACGGATCTTAAGGATTTATCAGCGTTGGCATCGGGTCCCACTAGTCGGTTTACTTTTCCGTGCCTTTTTAAGGCCAATGAGATTCTTATTAAGAAAAGGTTTAACGAACCTTGTTTTGTTTGATCTATATAAATTAAGCTTTATGCTCTCAATGAAAAATGAGGCTAATTGACAAGTAGTTGGATTAGTTTTTCTTTTTCAACTTGCCAGTTTTCAGTTTTTGACGCTGTTTGGCAATTTTCTCGATGCTTGTTTATTAAGGTTAAATCTTTCTTATAGCCCATAATAGCTTCTGCTATTGTATTAGGCTCAATCTTTTCAATGAAGATTCCGATATTATGTTTCTCTATAATTTTTGATATCTCTTTGAGTCTTGAGCTAAGAATAGGAGTGGATGCATGAATGTAATCGAATAATTTATTTGGCAATGCTAGCTCATGATTCAGATTTGTGTTTTTATCTAAAAGCAATCCTAGGTCTGCGAGTCTGGTGATTTTCATTAATTCCACGTAAGGTCTTCGAGAGATGAATTTGACCTTTGATTCTAGCTGATGAGAACGCACGATATTTTTTGCACTAGGAATCACGTCACCATCACCAACCAATAATAAAACACATCCAGAGCAAGCGGTCATGGCCAGTATCGCTTCTTCAATCCCTCTGTCTTTATTGAGGCCAGAACCTTGAATAATTAAAATGAATGTGTCCTTCGCAATGTCCAAGCTGATTCGTGTTTGTACATCTTGGTCATTGTTTAAAAGAGCAGGCACGTTTCGGATTGAAGTTACCTCGACACCGTATTTCTTATTATAAATTTCTGCGATGGAATCATTAACAGTGATCACCGTTTGAAGTTTTGGGAATATATTTTTTTCAATAGTGAGCCAAATATTACGGATAAAAGAGCGGTTTTTTAGTTCTGCAACTTCCGTGAACAATTCGTGGGTGTCATAAATCAGTCTTATTTTTTTTATTTTAGAAACCAGGTAACAAGGTAAAAGCGTGTCGAGGTCATTTGAATAAATTAAGTCGGGTTTTCTAAATATTAAAAATAAAAAGAGTCTCATATTCAGGTTCATATAAAATAAAGCTCCTTTTTCAAACGAGAGTTTTAGTCTTCTATATTTGTATGTCCTGTGATTCATCTTCGGACTATCTTCTTTTCTTCTACCCACCAGATAAACCGAGTAGTCAAGATCCTTTAAAACCTGACAAGTTTTAGCGACCCGGTTGTCGGTGACAAGGTCATTGGACACACAAACGATTGCCTTTTTTTTGAATTTCATAATTGCTTCAGCAAATTATTGATTTAATCTTTTTCGGCAAAAGAAAAACTTGATTAAATTTATTCCAAAAAAAGTTTGTCATAAAAAAAAGTTTCATACATTTGCAGTCCCAAAATTAAACAATTGCGGGAAAGAATACGTTCTTTTTTTTGTGCACCAATATATTTTTGCCGATGTAGCTCAGTTGGCCAGAGCAGCTGATTTGTAATCAGCTGGTCGGGGGTTCGAATCCCTCCATCGGCTCGGAAAAATGTTGGGGAGATACTCAAGCGGCCAACGAGGACAGACTG
>CAJJCU010000099.1 GCA_905182775.1 uncultured Flavobacteriales bacterium | reverse complement strand
TAATTCAGCAGCTTCAAAAAGGATTTCCAAATAGCTTAACGGTCCAGAAATATGTGAAACGATTTGAGCAATTCAAAAAAGAAATGGAATCCAACAAACCTTTGGGCGTAGGTAAAACGGCACCAGACTTCGAAGAATTGATGCTTGATCGAAAAACCAAAATGAAACTTTCTGATCTAAGAGGAAAGGTTGTTCTTATTGACTTTTGGGCATCTTGGTGTGGCCCTTGCCGAAGAGAAAACCCGGCTGTTGTCAAAACTTACAACATGTACAAGGATAAAGGGTTTACGATTATGAGTGTCTCTTTAGACAAAGACCTAGAAAAATGGAAAAAAGCCATTGAGGCTGATCAATTGACCTGGCCAAACCACGTAAGTGATTTAGGAGGTTGGCAGAGTAAAGTTTCACGTCAATATCAAGTAAGTAGTGTGCCTTTTACGGTTTTAATTGACCAAGAAGGAAAGATTATTAAAACCAATCTGCGTGGCGCAGCATTAGAGTCCGAACTTGAGAAAATCTTTAACTAATTGAAGGAAATTATTCAACTTCCTGGAAAAAAAATATATTTCGCATCTGACTTTCATCTTGGCGCACCGAACGCTTCAACGAGTAGAGAAAGAGAATTGAAGATCATCAATTGGTTGAATCATATTGAACAAGATGCTCAGGCCGTATTCCTGGTAGGGGACCTATTTGATTTTTGGTTTGAATACCAGCAGGTCATCCCAAAAGGCTTTGTTAGAATACAAGGTAAGATTGCCGCTATGGTTGATCGTGGAATTCAGGTCTATTTTTTTCTTGGCAACCATGATATGTGGATGAAAAAATATTTCTCAGAAGAACTTGGTGTGATCATGGTTTCGGACGAACTTGAAATAAAAATAGGAACGCAAAAATTTTACATCGCACACGGAGATGGATTAGGCCCTGGAGATCTCGGCTATAAATTCATTAAACGTGTCTTTAGAAATAAACTTTGTCAGTTTTTATTTTCTTGCCTTCATCCTAAAATTGGGTTGTCCTTGGCTCAGTATTTTTCGAAAAAGAGCAGGGTTCAAACTGGAACGAAAGATATTAATTACACAAAGAAAGAGGACGAGTGGCTTTACCAATTTTGTAAGGAAAAAAACAAAGGAGAGTCTTTTGACTATTTTATTTTCGGACACAGGCATCTGCCCATGGATATAACCATTGAAAATGATGCCCGTTATCTCAATTTAGGAGAATGGATTAACTTTTATACCTACGCAGAATTCGATGGAACGAATTTAGCGCTTAAGGTTTGGGGACAAGATACTGAATTGCCTTACCAAGGGATTAAGGAATGAAAAGCTTCAAAATCAATAACCTTGAGGCACTCCATGCTTTTACCAAAGAAAACAAAGCGCTATTCAATACCCCCAATTGCTATGCATTCAAAGGAGAGATGGGCGCAGGAAAAACAACACTGATTCAGCTTATACTAAAAGAGCTCGGGGTTTCGAACTTACAAGGTTCTCCTACGTATTCAATCATCAATGAATATGAAAACGAAAAAACAAATAGACTCTATTATCATTTAGATTGCTATCGCTTAAAGAATGATTATGAGGCATTTGATCTCGGATTAGAAGAATTATTCAACGAAAAAACAACTATATTTATAGAGTGGCCTGAAAAAGTAATAACGTTTCTCCCTTCAGAAACCCTTTGGATTACAATTCGGCATGAATCAGACGATACTAGAACCATTGAAATAGACTATGAACACGGATCCTGAATTACTAAAAAAACTCATTCAAAAGGGCAATCTTCTTCCTCAAGAAGAGATGCTAGAAGTTAAAAGAAAAAAAGGCAGTTTACACATTGGGATCCCCAAAGAAACTTCCTTTCAAGAAAGGCGCGTAGCCTTGGTCCCAGAGACCGTTTCCTTGCTTGTAGCCAATGGGCATCGCGTAAAAATTGAGACAAAAGCTGGTGACGACGCAAATTTTACCGATCAAGAATATAGCGAAGCGGGAGCAGAAATATGCCAAAGCCCAAAAGAAATATATGAATGCAATATTGTATTCAAGGTAACGCCACCTTCCGATAATGAAGTTGATTTAATGCCGGGCAATCAAACCCTAATTTCTGCACTGCAAATTTCAATACAACCAAAGGAAGTTCTGACCAAATTGATCAGAAAAAAGATTACCGCAATCGCATGGGATTACATTAGAGATGAAGAAGGTGTGTTTGCACTAGTTAGAACTGTGGGTGAAATCGCAGGGACAACAAGTATACTAATAGCAGGTGAATTAATTTCGTCATTTTCATCAGGTAAAGGAATGATGCTTGGCGGCATAGCGGGTGTACAACCTACCGAGGTTGTCATCATTGGGGCTGGAACCGTTGGTGAATTTGCTACAAGAGCAGCACTAGGACTAGGCGCTTCCGTAAAAGTTTTTGACAACCGACTTTCTAAGCTCAGAAGACTACAAAATGATATTGGCCAAAGAGTGTATACCTCGATTATTCAGCCAAAAGTATTGGCAAAAGCAATTAGACGAGCAGATATTGTAATCGGAGCCTTGAGGTCATCTGTAGGTAAAACACCTTGTGTCGTTACTGAAATGATGATTCAGGATATGAAATCTGGTTCTGTAATCGTGGATGTGAGTATTGACCAAGGGGGATGCTTTGAAACCTCAAGGGTAACCAATCATGATGACCCAACCTTTATCAAACATGGCGTAACCCATTATTGTGTTCCAAACATTGCCTCTAGAGTTTCTAGAACGGCTTCATTTGCGATTTCCAACATCTTCTCCCCTTTATTACTGGAAATGGGTGAGCGCGGAGGAGTTGTAGAGCTAATACGATCTCACGATGGCTTTAGAAATGGTGTCTACATCTATAAAGGCATCCTTACCAATGAAGTATTAGGTAAAGTTTTTGATTTGAACTACAAGGATATCAACCTTATTCTACCTGGAATCTAATGTCGCCCATAGTACCACTGAATCTTCCTAAAACGAATTTACAGCTGAGCAAAATGGACGAACAACTGTTCGTCAATTGCTTGGTAAGAAAAAAGAAAATAGTACTCACCCCCGAAGAATGGGTTCGGCAACATTTTGTGAGTTATTTCATAGACCATCTCGGTTACCCCAAAGGGCTGCTGACAGTTGAAAAAAAAATACAATATGGGGCGTTGGAAAAAAGATGGGATTTAGCCGTTTTCACTCCTACACAAAATTGCTTTTTACTTTTGGAATGCAAAGCACCATCAATTCCCATTACCAAAAGTGTCTTTGAGCAATCTTTGGCATACTACAGAGAGTTACAAGCGGATTATCTTGTTCTAAGTAACGGCTTAGAACATCTGATTTTTGGTAAAGACAAGGTAAAGCAAGAATTTAAATCATTAAATGACTTTCCTGAGTATCCTAGTTTTGCATAAATGAATAGTCTCCAGATTTCATTTTGTGATACTCTCTAACTAAGAAAGCAAGCTGAATTCGCATAGAATCTAATGCATCTTCTGTTTCTTGAGTGATCTCTTTTTTACGCAATCTAAATTGAAGCTTCATATGCATAGCATGAATTAAAATCTCAACATCATGTTCTTCCTTCATTGAGGCTTTGACTCTAAATTCAGAAATAAAGGATACGGAATCTGCACAAAGCTGCTTATACTTACTTTCCGCTTTCATCGAAACTAAAGTATTGTGTAAGTACACAAGTTCTTTCAAAACCTCCATTACACGGTCTAAATGGCCCTTCTTTTCCCGCTTAGAACGCTTCATCTCTGTGATGATCTCTTCATACCATTCTCTATACTGAGCTTCAAAAGAGCTATCGGGTAAATTAGGCTTTACGACGGCATCCATGATTTGATCTAAATCAAAATTTAGAGCACGAACAATATCCTCTATTTGAAATAGATAAAGGACATATTCTGCTATATTTTCCTGCTGTTTTTTCTGTGCAACTAACATAACTAAAGTTCTTCTTCAATAGATTTCTGCTCTTTATTGAGGAATTCAATAAAGGAATGTGTAACATCCATCTTTGGGTTTATAAAGTTGATTTGTCCACCGTCTGCATACCCCATGAGAAGATCAATTCCATTTGCTTCACTAAATTTCTTACCGAAAGACTTTACTTTATTATTAATCGCAGTAAGCTTTTGCATGACCTCTGCCTCTAGTTTAGCCCCCTCCCTTTGCTGGTATTGTACAATATCAGCCTCCAATTGTTGCGCTTTTTGCTGAACCTTCATCATCTCATTTTCAGATAAAAAACCTTGCTGTGCTTCCGCGCCTTTCTTTTTAACAAAGTCTTCATAAGCTTTAGACTTTCGTTGAAGCTCTTTTTGAAAGCTTAGATTTTTACGGCTTACCTCTTCATCAATATCTTTATAGTAGATAAATCCTTCTTTTAAACTATCATTTAAGTAAAAAGCAATTACCAATCCAGAGGTGTCTTTTTCAAGAATACTCGTTGGCTCAGAATTCGGGCTAAGCTTTGCTTCTTCAGGATCATTAGAGCAAGAAAATAGCAAGCCTATAAAAAAGATGTAAATAATGTTTTTCATTTTTGAATTGAATTAAAAGAAGACGTGAAATCTTCTCTCATGGTTATAAAACGCTTGAGACAATTGCTTAAAAAATCTGTGGAGTTCACTAATTTCTCGAACTCATCTTGACCATAAAGGTCAGACTCCGGAATTTTAAATATTTGCTCGTAATGATCTAAAGAAATTTTTAGAATCAGCTTTTGGTTGTACTGATGGAGCTCAATCAAATATCTGTCGTGCGGAATTCTTTTTAAAAGTCTCATAATTTCCTGCAAATGTAAGGAATAAACCTAAATAAGTGCTTTCTATTGAGAGATTCGAGGCTTAAGAATATTAATTAACCCGAGCCTTTTTACATGTTAGATATGATAGAATTAATAAGCCCCTTTATCCTCGTGAATTATGAGCCAATAAGAACAGCCGACACAATTAAAAAACAGTATGCAAGAATACTTAAAAAGCATATAACGCTTTAAAATACAGTACTTAAAAAAATTAATCTGGAGTAAATCTATCATGTTAAAGCATCTGTTTCGATAGACATATGATGCCTATCTATCAACCATTATGAGTACTAAATAGGTTTGTATTTCCCATGATTCAACGCAAATAGTCCTCGAAAAAGGAACTTATGACGTTAAAAGTTAAGTGTTTGAACAAAATAATTATTAAATATTTCAAATATTTAACCTAATTTCGAACTCTAATTAAAGTGAAAAGTCAGTATTGATTAATTTTTTATGACAAGTATTTTTGTTGCCAAATTAGATTTTGGTGTTTCTAAAGAGCAATTAACCGAATTGTTTGCTGAGTATGGTGATGTAAGTAAAGTGCATTTACCAACAGATAAAGACACAGGTAAGCCAAGAGGCTTTGCCTTTGTTGAGATGTCTAAAGACGATGAAGCTTCTAAAGCGATTCATGCTTTGGATGGATTTGAAATAAACCGCAGAAGGATTGCTGTTAAAGTTGCGGAAAACCGCAATGACAAACCCCGGCCAAGTGGACCAGGGAGTCGAGACAATAGACCGTCTGCAGGATCAGCAGGATCTAGGGCACAAACTTCACCTGACAATACAGACCCAAGCGCTTCACCGAGTTCATCACAAGATGATTCTAGGAAAAAATCATTTAAGGGAAAAACTAAGAGTTTTGATTCAGATCAAGGTGGATCTAAAAAAACAAAGAAAATGACCGCACATAAAAAAAGTGGTAAGAATTTTCGCTTTTTTGATGATGATGAACCTATCGAAGGTGGGCTTTTTTCTTTTGATTCAGACGAGGATTGATTCCGTTAAATCGTTTGCCTTATCACCTGTCCTAAGTTTACCTACTTTTGCAAGGATTTATGGAACAAAACTACGCCTCATATTTAAACCATCCTGTCTTTAAAGTTATTTCTGCAGAGCTTAAAACCTCTAACGTAAAAGCATTTGTTATTGGAGGTTTTGTTCGCGACCTTATCCTAGGAAATAAATCAAAAGATATAGATATTGTTGTTCAAGGTGATGGAGCTGAATTCGCCGAAAGAATAGCCAAAACTCTAAGAGTCAAAAAGGTATCCGTTTTTAAAAATTATGGTACCGCTCATTTTAAGTACAAAGACATTGATGTAGAGTTTGTAGGCGCAAGAAAAGAATCCTACTCACCAGAATCTAGAAACCCAGAAGTAAAACCGGGAACACTTAAAGACGATCAATACCGCCGAGACTTTACAATAAATGCTTTGGCTATTGACCTTCACCCTGAAAACCTTGGTGAACTGATTGATCCATTTAATGGCCTAGAAGATTTAGAAAAAGGACTCATTAAAACGCCTTTAGATCCAGACATTACATTTCAAGACGATCCACTACGCATGCTTAGGGCGATAAGATTTGCAACAAGATTATCTTTTAAAATAGATATAGAATGCTTGCGATCGATTAAAAGCCAATCAGAACGCATCAAAATCATCTCGAGAGAACGCGTCACAGAAGAGCTCAATAAAATAATCCTTTGCGACGAACCGTCTAGAGGTTTTAAACTTCTAAAGTCAACAGACCTGCTTGTATTTATTTTCCCTGAACTGCTGAATCTAGCAGGGATCGAAACCATCAACGGTAAAAGTCACAAGGATAACTTTATTCACACCTTACAGGTCTTGGATAACATCTGTCTTAGTACAGACTCTCTTTGGTTACGTTGGTCTGCGATCATGCATGATATTGCAAAGCCGGCAACAAAAAGATTTGATAAAAAAGTTGGGTGGACCTTTCACGGGCATGAGGAGCTCGGCTCAAAAATGGTTCCACGTATTTTCAATAGCCATAGATTGCCACTAGATTCAAAAATGAAATATGTGCAAAAAATGGTTCGATTGCACCTCCGCCCTATTGCCCTTGTTAAAGGTAACGTTACTGACACAGCCGTAAGAAGACTCTTAAACGAAGCGGGGGATGATATCGAAGATCTCATGAAGCTATGCAATGCGGATATCACATCTAAAAATGAATTTAAAGTAAAAAAATACAGGGAAAACTTTAAAATCGTCTCCAGTAAATTACAAGAAGTTGAAGAAAAAGATAAAATCAGAAATTTTCAACCACCCATCAACGGTGAGGAGATTATGAAAACATTTAACATAGGACCTTGTTATGAAATAGGGGTTATTAAGAGTAAAATAAAAGAAGCCATTTTAGAAGGCGAAATTGAAAACTCTGAGGAACAAGCTAAAGAACTTATGCTCCAGTATGGAAAAGAGCTCGGTTTGAAAAAAGACTGAATTTAAAATTGAATACGTTCAAATAAAATAAATCATGCCAGGTATAAAGTTTAGGGTACTCTTGGATACGAGCCAAAAAGAAGAAGTTTTTTGTGACATCCTTCTTTCAATTGATGATCATTTCGAATCCTTTTTGAATGCTATTATACAAGCCTATGAATTCAAGGGAGACCAGATGTCTAGCTTTTATGTCTCTAATGAAACCTGGGACAAAGGAGAAGAAATAAGCCTTATGGATGTAAGCTTTGGAGAAACTGAAGCCCAACAAAAAATCATGTCTTCAACTAGCATTCGCGAAATGATCGAAGAGCCAAGCCAAAAGTTTATTTTGGTCTATGACTTCTTGAAAATGTGGATTTTTCTTATCGAATGTATTGGTGTTCAAGAGGAAACCCCAGAAAGGCCCACTCTTGTTTTATCAGTCGGTAATAAACCAAAGGAAGATTCAAAAGAGCTTGATGAAGACCTACAGATGCCGGTTGATGACGCCACAGATGAAGATGAGGACGAATTTGGATTCCAAGATTTTGAAGACGGTTTTTCGGAAGAGGATTTGAACCCTTATATCTAATTTAAGAATGGAAGACACTTCGGAAAACGATCCATTCGGTACAGCAATTCTCGATTTTGCTGCAACCCAAAAACCAAGCATCATTCGTGTTTCTTCAGATTTATGTGACGACGACGAGCTACCGGTTGAATACCTCTTTAGGGCGCATCAAAATATGCCTTCCGTAGAAAAAGAAGCAATTGAATTATGTAAAGGGAAAATACTCGATGCAGGTGCAGGTGCAGGCACACATCTTAAAGTGCTCATTGAAAAAGGCCATGATGTTTATGGTCTTGATGTCTCACCAGGGGCTATCAAATACTTAAAAAGTAAAAAAATCCCTTGTGAATTAATTAGGCTTCAGGAATACAATACGCAAGAGAAATACGATACCGTTCTGTTAATGATGAATGGAATTGGAATCAGTGAAAAGCTATCTAAGCTTCAAGATTTTCTTTCCAAATGCAAGTCTCTATTGGCTGAGAATGGTCAAATCTTACTTGACTCGACAGATATAAAGTATCTATATGAAGAAGATGATGCGAGTCTTTGGATTGATTTAAACAGTTCTTATTACGGAGAATTCCAGTTTCAAATGCACTACAAATCTGAAAGCGGCCCCATGTTTAATTGGTTGTATATAGACTTTAAAACCTTAAAGGAGCATGCAGGGGAAATAGGACTATCTTGTGAACAGGTGTTTACAGATGAATACCACTATTTGGCAAAACTAGCAAAATGAAAAGCCACCTATTCCTCCTATTTATTCTGATTGGCAACATTGCTTCAGCTCAAAACAACACCTTGTGCTACCAAATCAGTGATCCAAGCAGTAAAAATAATTCATATCTATTTGGAACGATGCACATCATGGCTGCTGACCACTTTTTCTTTCCCGAAACAGTGATTCAACTTTTAAAGAAAACGGATGCACTCTGTTTAGAAATAAAAAATATAGAAAATCAATCCTTAGATCCTGAACAACTGTTTGACAATAAAAGACTACTCAAAGAACATTGCTCAAGTGCGCAATGGGACAGCCTAACAAACTGGGCAGAACAGAATTTACTCATGAGCACAGAGCAATTTGAAGCCAATTTTAACCATGCCAAACCATTCCTACTATTGCAGTTCATAAGCTCGGCAAGCCTACCAGCAATCCATAAGTCACATGAGCTTGAATTAGAAAAAGTAGCACGTTCACACAAAATAAACCTGCTAGAGCTCGAAAGTATAGAAACACAATTACAAGTTTTCGATGCCATACCCTATTCAGGGCAAATGGAAATGATCTTTAATGAGCTCAAAAACAATAAGAATAGTAAAGAAGATTTTGAAAAAATGCAAGTCACCTATTCTAATCAAAACCTTGATTCACTTTGTAGTCTTGCCGATGATCAACTGTTTGAAACCTATAGAGCGGCTTTTTTAGACAATCGAAATTTGAAATGGATTCCAAAAATGAAAGAAATGATGCAAGACCAAAATGTATTTTTCGCATTTGGAGCGGCACATCTATGCGGTGAAAATGGCGTTCTAAATCTACTTTTAAAAGAGGGATATCAAATCACACCTATCAAATTATGAAAAATCTCTTTTTCTTGACATCCCTAACCTTACTCTGTTTTTCATGTCAAACCTATTCCGAACATGAACTTAATGAATTTGACGCCAAAATTAAAGCATGGGCAGCAAAAAAAGACATGGCTCTGACGCGAACAGAGTCAGGGTTGTATTACCAGTATATTGAGGAAGGTGCCGGCCCATATATCAAATACACGGATAGCGTAATTGTGCTATTTAAAGGAACGCTCCTCAATGGGACTGTATTTGAAATCCAAAAAAAGCCTATGGCCTTCGCTGTTAAAGAAATGATTGTCGGGTGGAAAGAAGCTCTTATGATCAGTAAATTGAATACCAAGATTCAAATCATTGTTCCTCCGCAATTAGGATATGGAAATCACCAACTAGATAAACTCCCTCCAAACTCAACCCTTTTCTACGAAATTGAAATTGTTGAGATAAAATAAAAGTAAATTGCGCTTTCTTTCACTTCCAATGCTTATTTTTGAACTCAAAATTAAGTGTACATGAGCGTTCTAGTTAACAGAGATTCAAAAATTATTGTTCAAGGATTTACAGGAAGTGAAGGTACTTTCCATGCAAGTCAAATGTTAGAATATGGTTCAAACGTTGTAGGTGGAGTTACACCTGGGAAAGGCGGCCAAACGCATCTAGAAAAACCTGTATTCAATTCTGTTTCAGAAGCGGTTCAGAAAACAGAGGCTGATGTCTCTATTATTTTTGTTCCACCAGCATTTGCCGCAGATGCGATTATGGAAGCTGCTGAAGCGGGAATAAAAGTAATTGTATGTATCACAGAAGGTATTCCTGTTAACGACATGGTAAAGGCTAAAGCCTACATTGCAAAATATGATTGTCGATTGATCGGACCTAACTGCCCTGGAGTGATTACTGCAGACGAGGCCAAAGTAGGTATTATGCCTGGTTTTGTTTTCAAAAAAGGTACGGTTGGTATAGTTTCTAAGTCAGGAACCTTAACCTATGAAGCTGCTGATCAGGTTGTAAAAACAGGTCTGGGAATCACTACCGCTATTGGTATCGGAGGAGATCCAATTATTGGAACAACAACAAAAGAAGCAGTAGAGCTACTTATGAATGATCCTGAAACCAAGGGAATTGTGATGATCGGAGAAATTGGTGGTAATCTTGAGGCCGATGCAGCAAAATGGGTGAAAGCACATGGCACGAAGCCTGTTGTTGGTTTTATTGCTGGTGAGACAGCTCCTAAAGGAAGAACTATGGGACATGCTGGAGCAATTGTAGGTGGCACAGAAGATACTGCAGAAGCAAAGAAAAGAATCATGAGAGAATGTGGTATTCACGTTGTTGACTCTCCTGCGCAAATCGGTTCTAAAATGTTCGAAGTTTTAGGTAAATAAACTTTTCATTTAGTTCCAAAAATCCCAAGTCAAACCAACTCTTACTGTTGATTCAGGAAGATAAATACCATCGATATATTGCCAGCTGGTGCTGTTCCATAAATATCCGATATTGCTAAGTTTTACAAAAAACCTAAAAGTTTCAATTTCCATTGCAACCATTGCTCCAAGGTTAAACAAACCTTTTTGAGTGTCAGAGGTCGATACCTCTAAGAGGTGATACTGCCCCATATTTTCAATTAACGGAATAATACTTGTTTTAGAATTCAAGTGATAGGTTAACCCGAATGTCGCTCTTAGTTTTTTAGCCTTAAAAAGACCTGCACTAGCCATGAGTGAACCTTCAAGCTGGTGAAGCGGAACAATTAGTCGTTCCGTGTTTGTCAAAGACAATCTATACACCTGACGCCATCGAAAGCTTTTATGTTTAAAAATCGACTTTAAATACACTTGTTGAGTCAAATTAGAGCTCAATGTACTTTCATTGGACCAATTCAACTGCGTTAAATCATAGAAATAAACACCTCTGTTGGTCTGAAGTACATATCCCGGGGTAACAGTATACTTTGGTTTTTTAAAGACCAATTCCAAGGCTTGTTTCGAATAGGTTTGAAGCTCTAGATCTGTATTAGAATAAAAGATATTATTTGCACTATAAAACCGTTGATAGACTTCTGGTAATTTTTGACCTAATTCACTTTTAAATTGAACCGTAATTTCACCGGCTCTATAACGAAGTTGATTGTTAAAATACCAAGACCTAGAGGCTCCAATTGTATTCAATTTACTATTGTGTATCCAATCAAATTTTTCTTTTGAAAATTCTAATTGTTGCACCAAATCTAATTCGAGTGTATCCCGATAAAGATTCATATTCCTATAATTCCAATAGACCACAGAAGCACCAGCACTATAGCTTAAGGATGAATTCTTAAAATAAGCGAGACTGGTATTTATTAAACGGCTGTGCTGATACTGATCCCTGGTATTCAGAGAGTCAAAATAAAGATTTGAATACAAGCCATTTAATGTATCCTGTTCAGTAAACACTCTATTCTCACCGTCCACACGAACTTCATGCATAACGCCAATCGTATAATCTTCTCGCTTGACCAAGTTTACGTATGCAAGCAAGTCGGTTTCAAAATATTTTAATACCGAAGTACAACTCGATTTATTAACAGGAACCAATAATGGATCAAAGGACTCTAAAAGAGAAGCATCTACGACTCCCCCACTCCATTCACGTGAAACTTTGGAAGTACGACCCTTTAAAGAAATGCCATAATCTTCCTTTTTCTTTGATAGACTAAAATCTAGATCTGTATGGCCAAATGATGTATTTCGGAAAAAACCTCCGGACTTTATGTTTGAGATCGCCGTGTTGAGTACCCAATCCCCCTTGAAAACTTGCTGGTATTCAAACCCTAATTTCTGAGCACCTTGCGTTCCGAAAAAATAGCTAAAACCGATATGGGGTAATGGGCTTATTAATTTCACTCTTTTAGATTTCCCGAAGGAATGAATCTTAGCCCCATTCGGATTCAATGCGGACAATGAAAGGTAGGATGAACGGCCATTCAAAAGAAGAAATGAGGCGTCAAATAATTGAGTAGATTGGTCTAGGTTATGCATAGATCCACCTATGCGATAATCACTCTTGAGCGAATCATAAGCCGAAGAGAAAAAATTTATTTGAGTATTACCGATCAACGGCATAACGACAATAAAGATGAGGAAAAGGACCTTCATACCAAACAAACTTAATAAAAAAAGGGGCACAATGGCCCCTTTAAAAAATTGTATACAGCTGCTTATATTCCGTTCACAAATACTTGAAGACCTGACTTAAGGTTTGAAGCTTTATTGTCGTGAATTACATTTTTCTTAGCAAGCTTGTCAATCATATTGAATACAGTTGGAGCCAATTTCTCAGCATCTTTTTTGACTTCTGTATCTCTTAATACTTTAATCGCATTACGAGTTGTCTTGTGTTGGTATTTGTTTAATACCCTTCTTTTTTCATTGGAACGAATCCTTTTGATTGCTGATTTATGATTTGCCATATTCTATATTTAATTTCGTTATTATTTTATAATGTAGCCCATAGGAGAATCGAACTCCTGTTACCAGGATGAAAACCTGGCGTCCTAACCACTAGACGAATGGGCCAAAAAATGTAGCCCGTAGGAGAATCGAACTCCTGTTACCAGGATGAAAACCTGGCGTCCTAACCACTAGACGAACGGGCCATTAAAATCCCAAAAATTCATTTTGAGAGTGCAAATATATGAGGAAATTCTCTAATAACAAGCGTCCTTATTAATTTTTTGATCGTCATTTTGTCTTGTTTTCTCCTAAAAATTGTACATTTTTGAATTCTTAGCGTATTTCTATTGAAAAATCAGGAAGAAAAAATATCAATTTGGTTTATAATTAATCCTATTTCCGGAGGGAAAAGGAATACAATACGCTCCAATAAAATCTTTAAACACCTCGATCTATTCAAACTTGAACCCTCCTTTTATTACACTGAATACAGGGGCCATGCGGTTGAAATCGCTGATAAAGCGGTAGAAGAAAAGGTAAACATTATATGTGCTGTAGGTGGAGATGGGACCATACATGAAATTGGGTTGCGGCTTATTCATAGCCAAACTGCACTTGCTATTATTCCTCGAGGATCAGGAAATGGAATAGCAAACCATCTGGGTGTTTCAAAGAAAATTAAAAAAGCAATTGATAGCATTAACCAATACCGAATTGATTTAATAGATACCGTTTCAGTAAATGATTCCTTTTTTATTGGCACAGCTGGATATGGAATTGATGCCATTATTGCTGAAAAATTTGATTCTGACAAGAAAAGAGGTTTAAAAACTTATTTAAAACATTCCTTTAAAGAGTTTATTAAACTCAAACCGATACAAATCAAAATTGAGACGCACGGTAAAATGGAAGAAATTGAAGCCTTCATGTTGTGTATTGCAAATACCTCAGAATTTGGGAACCGCTTTATCATCTCGCCCAATTCGAGCGTAAAAGACGGAAAGATTGAAATAATCATCGTTCGGCCATTCCCCAAATGGAAAGGTCCACTTGTTGCTGCGAAATTCTTTGGGAAAAGGCCGCGAAAATCTAGATATATCGAAACAAAAGTGATTACCGAAGCAAAAATAGAATTGATGCAGAGCACGGCTCACTATGATGGAGAATCAGTTCAAGAAAATAAAAGTGTCATTTTAAAAGTAATCCCATCAAGTCTTAAAGTGATCTTACCCATAAAGAAAATGCATAAAATATAGAATCTTGTTAAATACCCTGATTTTAAAATCAAATCACTAATTTAAACTTCGCATTTTAGCCTATGTTTTTTATACTTTCTAAAATCCTTTCATTTTTACTCTCCCCCTTTCTATGGGTTGTCGCTTGCTGGATTATTTATGCACTTCTCAAAAATCACAAAACCAAAAGAATCTTTTTTTGGATCTCATTAAGCCTGAGTTTACTGTTTTCGAATGGCTTTGTTGTGAACAAATTCGTTGCTTTATGGGAAATTCCAGGTAAAGCAGATCAGCAGCTTAAAACGTATGATTATGGCATTGTACTATCTGGAATGTTTGAATACAATAATGACCTTGATCGATTGAGCGCACGCCGAGGTGCTGACCGCTTATGGCAGGCCATTCAATTGTACCACAGCGGTAAAATCAAAAAAATCATTCTCTCAGGAGACTCTGGGTATATTTTCAAAAAAGGATTGCACGAAGCCCACCAACTCAAAAATATGCTAATTGATCAAAACATACCCCCAGAGGATATTCTTGTAGAAAGTAATTCGAGAAATACACATGAAAATGCTTTTGAAACAGTCAATCTTCTTAAAAAGAAAAAGCTGATGGGCAAATCCTTTCTATTGATCACATCTGCCTTACACATGCGACGGGCTATGGGTTGCTTTGAAAAAGAGGGTTTAAAATGCACAAGCTTCTCAACAGATCATTACCACATCGCATCGGGCGGATCGTTCTCTGCTAATTCCATTCTTCCCAACCCAGACGCATTTTTAATGTGGCAAAGAATCATCAAGGAATGGGTAGGTACACTTATGTACCGATTTACAGGTTATCTATAATGCGCATCAATATCTCTGACGGAGAATTAGTTTACCTTCCCCTATTTATAGAACCAGAATATGCAAAAAAAATATTTTTCTATATCAGTGAAAAATTAACGCTCAAACAAAATGATATCAAGATTTTCGGTAAAAATTATAAGACACCGAGACTTGAGGGTTTCTTTTCAAAAAATGGAGAAAGCTATGGCTACTCCGGAGGCAGAATACAGGCACAAGCCTTCACCTCTCTTTTAAGTGAAGTTTGTCAAAAAATAGAGGAGCATACTGGGCAGGAGTTCAACTCAGTATTGGTCAACCTTTATAGAGATGGTAACGACAGTAATGGATGGCACTCAGATGACGAAAAGGAGCTAGGCAACGAGCCTTATATTGCCTCTTTAAGCGTGGGTGAATCAAGAAATATACAGTTCAAGCACAAAACAAAACTGGAAAAGCATACCCTTCTGATTGAGCAAGGAAGCCTATTGATCATGAGTGGAGCCATTCAAAAAAACTGGAAACATCAAATACCGAAAACAAAAATTAAAAAGAAAGCCCGAATAAACCTGACCTTTAGAAAAATTATAGATTAACCCAATCTTGGGGAGATTGAAGTAATTTTTGAGTTTCAAATTCAGAAGAACCCTGTTCAGGAAAAAAATTATATTCCCATTTAGCCATTGGCGGCATACTCATCAAGATTGACTCTGTTCGACCCCCTGAATAAATTCCAAATTTGGTGCCCCTATCATGTAAAAGATTGAACTCGACGTAGCGACTTCGCCTCAGCGACTGCCATTGAAGATGTCCCTCTTCAATCAAATCCTCATTCTCAATAAGTTGGTCCTTATATAAGACTGCAAAAAGAGTCCCGAGATCGATACAGAATTGGAAAACCTGATCTTTTGAAAGTATTTCCGACTTGCTTAGATGATCAAAAAATATACCTCCAATACCCCTCGACTCATTCCTGTGGGGAAGATGAAAATACTTATCTGCCCAACGCTTATAATCTGGATACATAGAAGTGTCATAACGATCACAGAGCTTCTTGAGCTTCCTATGAAAAACCTCAGCAAGCGCAACATCAATATAAATTGGCGTCAAATCAATTCCCCCTCCAAACCAATAAGTTTCTGAGTCCATTTCAAAATAACGAACATTCATATGTATAATGGGATGCTTCGGACTTTTAGAATGCAACACAATGGAAACCCCTGTTGCAAAAAAATCAGAACCTGAAAGTTTTAGTTGGCTTGCCATTGCCTCACTAACAGGGCCAAATACTTTTGAGAATGCGACACCACCTTTTTCTATGAAGCGACCATTCTTAATCGTTTTTGTAGTACCACCGCCTCCGTCGAGACGTTTCCAATCATCGGAGTTAAATTGAGCAACATCATCTATGACACCTAGGCGATTACAGATATCGGATTGCAACTCCTTGAACCCTAATGCAATTTGCTCTTTATTCATGGTTCTATAGAAGTTTCTTCAAGACCACCAAACTCAAGGACAAACGCACGCTTATTCATGTGATTTAATCCCGTATTATCAAAATCAAAACGGTGAACCAAACCCTTTGGTAATTCTATACCATAAAGCGTGTATAAAAACATATTCAGGGTTGCATCAAATCCTAAGCATGACATTTTCGTGAGGTCCGCATTATAGGTCGTTCTGTAAACCTTATGAATTTCTTTCACGGCAGGTGCTTCATAAGATAAAAAAGACGGGTTTGCGAAACGATATGGCTGCGTATTATCGATACTCTTAAGATAGGCAGAGCATCTTTTCCATTCTTTTAGACCATAAACATCTACGTGCGCTAACTCTGATGAGAATTTCAGTAACTCATCAATTTTTGGAGAGCATTTTGAAAGAAGAACATAAGCAGTTTTAAGGCCTTCTTTTTTAGCAAAATAGGTGTAGTTAGAGAAATTTGCTTCATGAATTTTCACTGGTGAATCTAAATACTGTGTGATTCTTAAAAACGCATCATAGACCAGCATCTCTGTAGAATCTTGCGTGCGAATTAAAACAATCTGAGTTGAATCTCTTTCACTGAGATATATGGCCAATGCACTTAAAAGAGATGACGTGTTCGGACTCATGAAATAAGCATGGTCACTCTTTACACCTAGGGAATGGTGGCTTGCAAGAGGATACACAACCTTAACCTGATGAGAATCAGCCCAAACAGAGAGCCTTTTAGCCATTTTAAAATCAAATGGGGCATAAATCAAATCCATAGAATCTAACTCACTAGAAAGCAGTAGGCTATCAAAAGAAACAGATTTGGACAAATAATCAATAAATCGAAAACTACTATTTACTGAATAAGATTGTAAAGAGTCAATGGCGAGCATTGCTCCCATGTAATATTCCATGGCATAATCTCTAAGGCCTGAATCATCCAAAGTATCCAGGTTAAAAGGCAGTAAAACGGCAACCCTATGTTTTCTGTTACTTCTAAAAGAGGCTGAGCTATCTATTTGAAAAGAATCCCGACTAAATCCAGGATGAGGATGGGGC